>NZ_JAERJY010000043.1:0-24481 GCF_018257375.1 Providencia sp. JGM181
CCTTAAGAACCTTGAACCTATATTACTCTTATTTATAGCTATCATTATCTGCCTAATAATGTTTGCAATGTATTTACCAATATTTAAATTAGGCTCAGTCATCTCTGGAATGTAACTTATTTCCTAAAGAAAGTAGTTTAATTTGGATAGTAAAAATAGATTGGAATCACACATATATCCATAACATGATAACTTGACTCAATTGTATACAGACAAATTAAAACTTTCAGTGTAACCTGACTTATTTCCCGTGAACTAATGAATCATTTATGTCTTATATAGTTGCCCTCACAGGGGGGATAGGAAGCGGTAAAACAACCGTTGCCAACGAATTTGCTAAACTTGGGGTACCCCTTGTTGATGCTGATATCATCGCACGCCAAGTGGTTGAACCTAATACCCCTGCATTGATCAGCATTCAGCAGCACTTTGGTCAAAACGTGTTAAACCATGATGGCACCTTAAATAGAGGTTTTTTACGGTCAGTTGTTTTTTCCGAACCAAAAGAAAAAGCGTGGCTAAATGCACTGCTTCATCCTTTGATACAACAAGAAACACAGAAACAACTTCAGCAGGTTAACTATCCTTATGTTTTATGGGTAGTCCCCCTGCTTATTGAAAATAAAATTTCGCATTTAGCAGATCGTGTTCTTGTCGTAGATGTAACAAGAGAAGAGCAAATAGAGAGAACCATCAAACGCGATGATACTAACCTAGAGCATGTTATTAATATATTAAATGCTCAAGCATCTCGAGAAGAAAGGTTGTCGTATGCTGACGACACCATCACTAATCATACAAATAATACTGAGCTGCCAAATAGAGTTGCAGAACTACACAAACAATACCTAGCACTTGCAGCACAAAAAGAATAGGAATGAGCATGAGCGAAAAAATCGAAACGACTTTGGTTACTTATGAATATCCAATGAATGAAAAAATTCGTTCTTGGCTGCGGCTTGAAACATTATTAATGCAAATCTATGAACAGAGCCATATCACTTCCTACTCTTCTGGAATCGCTTTTTTCCGCTCTGTTTCTGAACTGATTGAAATTTTGGATAGAGGTGAAGTTCGTACTGATCTGATCAAAGAACTCGAAAAACAAAAAAGTAGGCTACTCAGTTGGGCCGATGCCCCAAATGTTGATAAAACATTAATCACCTCTCTTTTAAATGACCTAACACCAAAAATAAGCTGTTTAATGTCCGCACCTCGATTTGGTCATCAGCTACGTAACGATAAAATTATTAGTATGGTTCGCCAACGCCTCAGTATTCCCGGTGGATGCTGTAGCTTTGATTTGCCCACCCTTCAACTGTGGCTAAATATTCCTCAATCAGATAGAGATAATGAAATCAAAAGCTGGCTAAATAGCTTAGATCCTCTGCAAGATGCCTTACAAGCCGTGTTATCACTAATCCGTCAAAATGGAAGTTTTGAATCTGCCGAATCTCACAATGGTTTCTTTCAAGGTAATGTCGAAGGAAAAGAGCTTTTACGTATTAAGTTATCGCCAGAGCATTTGATATACCCTCAAATTTCAGGGCATAAAACGCGTTTTGCCTTACGTTTTCTTCATATCGATAGCGAGAATGGTATACTCCCAGACGTAATTCGTTTTCAGTTAGCCTGTTGTTAGTTTGAGAGTCCATGTATGAATGAAATTATTGAAGTCAATTGTCCGACTTGCCAAAAAGTCGTGACTTGGAATGAATCCAGCCCTTTCCGTCCATTTTGCAGTAAGAGATGTCAATTGATTGATCTAGGCGAGTGGGCCGCAGAAGAAAAACGCATTGAAAGCCAAGGTGATATTTCCGATAGCGATAATTGGAGTGAAGCACCTGAGCATTAATTCCACTTTATCTGTGTTGATAATGAAAATAGCCAAATATCTGCATTAGGCTATTTTCATCTTCATTACTAACGACTTGCTGTTATGCGTTCTTCGTTAGCATATCAACAATCACGCGATTAGCCGGTGGAAACTCTTCAGCGACTAAGCTTTGCTGCTCAACCCAACGTGATTTTTGCCCTTCTTTTCCATAGGGATCATTTTCCCAGTCTGAAACCATAAAGAAGTAGAGCGTAATAAATCTATCGTCAAATTCATGATCAACTTGATGGAATAAATCACAGTCAATCACCGCAATACCCACTTCTTCTTCCAATTCGCGGATCAGTGCGTCCTTCGGGTCTTCCCCTTTTTCTAGCTTCCCACCAGGAAATTCCCAAAACCCAGCCATGTGAGTACCTTCAGGTCGCTGAGTAATAAAAATATGTTGCTGAGAATTACGAATGATCCCAGCGGCAATATGCAGATGTTTTTTTTCCATAATTTCTTCACTAAAAAGGCGGGTTTCCCCGCCTTTATTGATTATTTACTGAATTCTAAATTAGTTTAAGCGGCCGTGGCACTGCTTGTATTTTTTACCAGAACCACAAGGACATGGATCATTACGACCAATTTTATTACCTTGGGTTGCAATCTTCGCTTCTGCTTCTGTCATTAGAGATTCAGCTTCTGCCTCATGGCTTAAATGCTGTTTCTTCGCCAGACGTTCAGCTTCTTCACGACGTTGTTGCTCTAACGCTTCAACCTCTTCCGGTAAACGTACTTGTACTTTTGACAAGGTACTGATCACTTCATATTTCAATGCTTCCAACATATTGGCAAACATACTGAAGGATTCACGCTTGTATTCTTGTTTTGGATCTTTTTGTGCATAACCACGTAAATGGATACCTTGACGTAAATAGTCCATGGAAGCCAAATGCTCTTTCCATAATGTATCCAGCGTTTGCAACATAACGCCTTTTTCGAAATTACGCATGGCTTCAGAGCTAACGATTTCTTCTTTACGTTGGTAAATTTCAATCGCTTTTTCCATGATACGCTCACGCAAGGTTTCTTCGTGAAGTTCAGGCTCTTTGTCTAACCACTCTTGAATTGGTAAGTCGAGGTCAAAATCGTTCACTAAACGTTTTTGCAAACCATCAATGTCCCACATTTCTTCAAGTGATTGAGGCGGAATATATGCATCAATAATAGTGGTAAATACATCTTCACGAATGCTGTCTACGGTTTCTTTAATATCGCCGCCATCCAGCAATTCATTACGCTGAGTATAGATAGCACGACGTTGGTCACTTGCCACATCATCATACTCAAGTAATTGTTTACGAATATCAAAGTTACGGCTTTCAACTTTACGCTGTGCGTTAGCAATTGCTTTTGTGACCCAAGGGTGTTCAATAGCTTCGCCCGGTTTCATACCCAGTTTTTTCATCATGCCCGTTACACGGTCTGATGCGAAGATACGCATTAAAGCATCTTCCATTGATAGATAGAAACGTGATGAACCAGCATCACCTTGACGTCCCGCACGACCACGTAACTGGTTATCGATACGGCGAGATTCATGGCGCTCTGTACCGATGATATGTAAACCACCAGCAGCTAACACTTCATCGTGACGAATTTTCCAGTTCGCTTTGATTTCATCAATTTGTTCTTGCGTTGGGTTCTCTAACGCAGCCACTTCTGACTGCCAGCTTCCCCCTAACATGATATCGGTACCACGACCCGCCATGTTAGTTGCGATGGTTACAGCGCTTTTTTGCCCCGCGTTAGCAATAATGTCAGCTTCCATTGCGTGGAATTTCGCATTCAAGACGTTATGAGCAATTTTTGCTTTAGTCAGCGCATGAGAAATTAATTCAGATTTTTCAATCGAAATAGTACCAACCAGAACTGGCTGACCTTTGGCGGTTTTATCACGGATATCTTCAATAATTGCTTCAAATTTGTCTGCTTCAGTCATATAGACTAAGTCAGGCATGTCTTTACGAACCATTGGACGGTTAGTTGGGATAACAATCGTATCCAGCTTATAGATTGAGCTAAATTCGAATGCTTCGGTATCCGCAGTACCGGTCATACCCGCTAGTTTTTCGTATAAACGGAAATAGTTCTGGAAAGTAATCGATGCCAATGTTTGGTTTTCATTATGGATCTCAACACCTTCTTTTGCTTCAACAGCTTGGTGCAGACCATCAGACCAACGGCGCCCTTCCATTGTACGGCCAGTATGCTCGTCGACAATGATAACTTGGTTATCTTTAACAATATAATCAACATCACGAGTAAACAGCGCGTGGGCACGTAAACCCGCCATGACGTGGTGCATCAGCATGATGTTTGATGGTGAATAAAGCGATTCACCTTCATCCATTAAACCTGCTTTTGCTAGTAATTCTTCAACAAGAACTAGACCGCGTTCTGTGATTGTTACCTGACGAGATTTTTCATCAACAGAGAAGTGACCTTCGCCTTGGAAAGTGTCCGAGTCTTCTTTTTCTTGGCGAACTAATTTCGGGATCAGTTTATCCACTTTAATATACAGGTCTGAGCTATCTTCCGCAGGACCAGAAATGATCAGTGGCGTACGCGCTTCATCGATAAGAATGGAGTCCACCTCATCCACTAATGCGTAATGCAATTTACGTTGAACGCGATCTTCAGGGCTAAATGCCATGTTGTCACGTAGATAGTCGAAACCAAACTCATTGTTGGTACCGTAAGTAATATCTTCCGCATAAGCTTGGCGCTTAGCAGGTGGAGCCATACCCGATAAGTTAATACCAACGGTTAAGCCTAAAAACTCGAATAATGGACGGTTATTTTCCGCATCTCGTTTTGCTAGGTAGTCGTTCACCGTAACAACGTGAACCCCTTTGCCTGATAATGCGTTAATGTATGCTGGCAGCGTTGCAGTTAATGTTTTACCTTCACCTGTACGCATTTCTGCGATGCAGCGCTCGTTCAGTACCATACCACCGATTAACTGAACGTCGAAGTGACGCATACCGAAGACACGTTTACTTGCTTCACGCACTGTCGCAAACGCTTCAGGGATCATATTTTCAATACTTTCGCCTTGTTTTAAACGCTCACGAAATTCTACGGTTTTGGCTTTCAGCTCGTCATCCGATAATTTCTCAAACTCAGGCTCTAGCTTGTTAATTTTTTCCACTTCTTTACGCAGACGGCGCAGAGTACGGTCATTACGGCTACCAAATACTTTGGTTAATAATTTAGTTAACATATTTTTTCTCAGGTAAATCAATTAATTATTTGAATCGATGATTTTTGACACGATGAGAAACGCCCCAATGGTAGGCTTAACATCGTTAAATGGATTTAAGCAAAAAAGGGTCCAGCCCGAATGCCGTGTACCTGAGCAACCCAAATCGCGGGCTGATAAACAGTAAAGAGAGGGTAGATATGTTCGCTAGCTTGAGTCGTTGCCACATCCCATTGTAAAGATCGCTGCGCTAACATTGCGTACAGCGTATCTAACATTAATTGAGGGGCAAATAGCGTCTCTTTTTGTAGCTTACTTTTATCGGTATCTTCATCTTCTGTAGCTGAAAAGGCAAAAGTCAGTTGGCGGATAACATTACGTACCGCATGCTGCTGCCAGTAATTGACGGAGTAAGAAGATGAGGATGAAGAGCGTTGAGAATTCTGCTGAGCAAATAAGTTATCGAAAGCATTTACAGCTTGGCTTTGTCGATTGGCTGGCGCAGAATTAACTTGAGCCTGCTGAGATTCTGATAAGGCATTTAAAATTGTAGGCAAGCCAACACCCGTAGCCACAACACCTAATAACAGGTGGGACCAGAAGTATCGTCTACCTAAATGTCGCCAAAAATTTAAAATGCCCATCAAACTCTTATATAATTTATAGATTAAAGTATGATTCCCAATTATGTTCTGACATCTTTAGCAATCGCGTAAAATGAGAGTTCACAATGAGAGATAGTCATCCACAGGCACTTTTCGATGTTCTCGAAGAGTCTCTGGCAAAAACATCAAACACTTTACAAACTATTCAGCGAAATGCAAAAGCTATTCTAAAATTGAATCGTGTTGTAAAAAGTTTGCTGCCAGCGGAAATTAAACCCATGTGTCGGGTGGCAAACTACCGTAATAACATTATGGTTATCGAAGTGGCTAATGCCAGTTGGATGACCCGCCTTAACTATGAAAAAATAAACCTTCTTTCAGCGCTAAGGTCGTCTATTCTACCATCTTTATCTTCCATCGACATCAGAATCAACCCCGATCTTATACGAAAATCTAAGCAAAATAGCTCATTGAATAAGCAATCAGTGAATCAAAAAGAAAATCGCAATCAAAGAAAGATTAGTACGCAAACCGCAGAGCAGTTATTACGATTAGCGAAAAAGAGTCCGAAGGGATTAAAAGAGAAGTTTGAGCGGCTGGCTGCATTAGCCGGAGAGAGTACTAATGCAACCAACAGAAAAGGCTAACTCTGACTGGCAGAGATAGCCGCATAATAGAAACTATTATGCGAATACAGTCGAAGGCGCTTTGAATGCCAGAGGTAATTCAGCTTCGTCTTCAAAGGTGACCAGATCCCAAGCAGATTCTTTAGCCAGAACCGCTTGCAGCAATTTGTTATTCAATGCATGGCCAGATTTGAATGCAGTAAATGCACCAATAATGTTATGTCCACACATGAATAAGTCACCAATTGCATCGAGCATTTTGTGACGAACGAATTCATCTTCAAAGCGTAAACCATCTTCGTTGAGCACTTTATAGTCATCAACGACGATAGCACAGTCAAAACTACCGCCTAAGCATAGGCCTTTCGATTGCAGATATTCAATGTCACGCATGAAACCGAAGGTACGCGCGCGGCTAATTTGGTTTACAAAAGATTCCGCAGAGAAATCCATTGCATAGCGTTGCGTGCTGCTATCAATTGCAGGGTGTTGAAAATCAATAGTGAAATCAAGGCTAAAGCCATTGTATGGAGACATTTCTGCCCACTTATCACCATCTTCAACACGTACAGTTTCTTTAATGCGTAAGAATTTCTTCGCACAATTTAATTCTTCAATACCGCCATCTAGCAGTAAGAAAACAAACGGTGCAGCACTGCCATCCATAATCGGGATTTCAGGCGCATTGACTTCAATAACAATGTTATCGATGCCTAATCCTGCTAAAGCAGCATTCAAATGTTCAACCGTCGAAATACGTACGTTATCTTCGTTGACTAAGCAAGTACATAACATCGTATCGCGAACTGATTTCGCATCTGCCGGAAAATCTACCGGTGGATTAAGGTCAGTACGACGGTAGATGACCCCGGTATTGGCCGGTGCCGGACGTAAAGTAAGCGTAACTTTCTTGCCGGTATGTAAACCAACACCAGTCGCTTTAATAATACGTTTAAGTGTCCGTTGTTTGATCATCGTATTTTCTCGCAATGTTATAAGTCCTACTGGCTATCTTAATTGATAACCAGTAGAAAATTTTAGCACAAAAAGCGGAAAAACCAATCTAATTAAAAATTAATCGGCCTGTTTACGCAAGAAAGCTGGGATATCTAAGTAATCCGGCTCTTTATTTACTTGTGTATTTTGGTCGTTAACAGCTTTTGCAGCTGGTTTTTCATCATTTAATGAAGACATGCTATTTTGCATTTGCTGATAGCGTTGCTCCATAGAAGCTTGCTGAGACATTTTATTGCTCACTAAAGTAATTTCTGGACGCTTGTCCATACCAATACCAGTAGCAACAACAGTCACGCGCAATTCTTCATGCATTTCTGGGTCTAAAGAGGTACCGATTACGACAGTCGCATTATCTGATGCGAATGCACGAATGGTATTACCCACTGTTTCAAACTCATCCAAGCGCAGGTCAAAACCAGCAGTGATGTTGACCAGAACACCGCGCGCACCAGACAGGTCGATATCTTCCAGAAGTGGGCTAGAAATTGCCATTTCAGCAGCTTCTTCCGCTCTATCTTCGCCACGAGCGACACCTGAACCCATCATCGCGTAGCCCATTTCTGACATCACAGTACGTACGTCAGCAAAGTCCACGTTCATTAAGCCTGGGCGAGTGATCAGCTCAGCGATACCTTGAACTGCACCTTTTAATACGTCGTTAGCCGCACCAAAAGCATCCAGTAAAGAGATACCACGACCAAGTACTTTCAGTAACTTGTCGTTAGGGATAGTGATCAGCGAGTCAACGTGCTTAGACAGCTCAGTGATACCCGCTTCCGCGAATGCCATACGCTTTTTGCCTTCGAAATTGAATGGCTTAGTCACGACCGCAACGGTGAGGATACCTAATTCTTTAGCCACTTCAGCAACGACTGGCGCTGCCCCCGTACCAGTACCACCGCCCATGCCTGCAGCGATGAACACCATATCTGCGCCATCAAGAGCATTGCGCAGTGCTTCACGGTCTTCTTCTGCCGCATTACGGCCGACTTCTGGGTTTGCACCCGCACCCAGACCTTTAGTAATACCGGTACCGATCTGAATGGTTTGTCCGACTGCGGTTTTACGCAGGGCTTGTGCGTCGGTGTTGACTGCGAAGAATTCAACACCCTCGATGCGCTCGCGTACCATGTGTTCAACGGCATTTCCGCCGCCGCCGCCAACGCCGATGACTTTAATCACCGCATCGTTGGTTAGCTCCATTGGTTCAAACATAATGTCTCTCCGTTTTGTGCTTACTATTGAAGCTAATAATATGCTTCTAAATAAAAATTAAAATTCTTTTCTCAGCCAGCTGGTGAGCTTACTAAACCACCCGCTAACTGAAGCACGTTTTTCCGTCTCGGTATCATCGCCAAGGTGGCTTTCTTTACCGTAATGCAGAAGCCCTACCGCTGTGGAGTAGTACGGCTCCTGAGCATAATCCGTTAATCCTGTTATATTAAGTGGGGTACCGATTCTGACCTGTGTATGGAACACTTTTTGAGCGCATTCAACTAGCCCGTCAATCTGTGCTGCCCCACCCGTCAAAACTATCCCTGCCGCTAAGTGGTGTTTGACACCTTGCTGACGTAACTGTTCCTGTAAATTTAAAATTTCTTCATTCACTAAATTTAACAGCTCAGTATACCGTGGCTCAATCACTTCCGCTAAGGTTTGACGCTGTAAACTTCTCGGTGGACGACCGCCAACACTCGGTACTTCCACCGTTTCATCTTTACTCACAATCGAACCGACTGCACAACCGTGACGCACTTTAATCGCTTCGGCATCTGTTGGCGGCGTACCAAATGCGTAAGCGATATCACTTGTCACCACATTACCTGCGTATGGGATCACTTTGGTATGACGCAAAGCACCACCCGTATAAACCGCCATGTCCATTGTGCCGCCACCGACATCAACAACACAGACACCTAATTCACGCTCATCTTCAGTCAATACACTATAGCTTGCAGCAAGACCGGCAAAAATAAGCTGGTCAACTTTTAACCCGCAACGCTCAACAGCTTTCACAATGTTCTTCGCCATATCGTTATGGCAAGTGATCAGATGAACTTTAGCTTGCATACGAACACCAGAAAGACCGACTGGATTTTTAATGCCTTCTTGGTAGTCAATCGCGAATTCTTGCGGGATAACATGCAAAATTCGGTGTTCGTCTTTAACTCGGACAGATTTCGCCGTGTGAACGACGCTGTCCACGTCTTCTTGTGTCACTTCTTCTTCTGAGATTGGAACCATACCAATCTCATTTTGGCAGCTCACATGTTTACCTGATAATGCAAGGTAAACGGAAGAAATTTGGCAATCTGCCATTAATTCAGCTTGGTCAATCGCTCTTTGGACACATTTAACAACCGACTCAAGATCGTTAACGCCACCTTTGTCCATTCCGCGAGATGGACAGCTTCCCACCCCAATAATATTAACCATACCATCGGGCAGAATTTCTCCTACAAGGGCTGACACCTTGGAAGTTCCAATTTCAAGGCCTACCACTAATTTTCTGTCCGTTGCTTTAATCATTTGCTTCTGCCTATCTGCCTAATTTGAGTTATTAGCAATTTGTCTTATTGGAAGCCTTGCGGTGCGTCAACTAATAAAGGAGCCCACCCCACCGCTGCTCCACTGGTATAACGCAAATCAACATAGTCGACGCGTTTATCAGTCGTTTGCTGTAAAAGCGGATAAAGCTCGAGAAAACGGTTTAACCGCTCTAACACATCTTTTTTCCCAAGTTCGACTCTTACATCATTATCTAAAATAATCTGCCATGCATGGCGCGCTGTCATAGAAACGGATTTTAGTTTCAAGTTATTTTTCGCCAAAATACCACTTAGCACAGCAAATTCTTTCAAAACCTCTGTTTGGCTTCCTTGCGGACCATACAGCAACACATAATCGCCTTTACCATTTTGACTCGGTGGAAGGGTAAATACGCGCCCTTCTTGGTCGACCATGCTTTGGTCATTCCATCTTGCGTAGGGTTTGTACTCCGCAATATGGATTTTTAATTCATCCGGCCACTGTTTACGCACTGTCACTTGGCGTATCCACGGCATCATACTGATTTGGTTTTGAATCGCATTCACATCCACCGTCATAAAGGTTCCCGGCTGACCTAATGACAAAATTGCCTTTCGCACATCGTCATTGGTAGTGTAGTTGCGTTCTCCCGTTAATATTAGTTTGGACATTGGCAGCCTATCGGCATCCTTCATCCAGTTCATCACCGTCCAGCCGCTCCATACAATGGTGCCGACAACCATCAGGAAGAAAATCAATCCGCCCAGAAAAGCCCCATTACTTGGTCTTGAGCGCGGATCTTCATCTTGCTGACCGCTATTGTGATTATGATGCCTTACGTTTAACGCTGCCTGTGACATATCAACTAGCCAATTCCAAAATACGTACCACTAACTGCGAAAAATCCAAACCTGCTTGACGCGCAGCCATTGGAACTAAACTGTGACTGGTCATTCCTGGCGAAGTATTTACTTCGAGCAAATAGAATTCCCCGTCACTATCTTGCATCACATCAACCCGTCCCCAGCCACGACAGCCTACCGCTTGATAAGCTTGCATTGCGATATCTGCCAGTTTCGCTTCAAGGTCGCTTGTTAATCCACTTGGGCAGAAATATTGAGTCTCATCGGACAAATATTTTGCTTCATAATCATAGAAAATACCCGGTGGCTGAATACGAATCGAAGGCAAAACTTCGTCCCCCAGTACCGCTACCGTATACTCAGGACCACTTAACCACTTTTCAATCAACAATGTATCGTCAAATTGGAAAGCAAGCTCAATGGCTTCTGGCAGTGCATCCAGAGCATCAACTTTGCTCATTCCAACACTGGAACCTTCCAAACTCGGTTTAACGATAAGTGGCAGTCCTAAGTGCTTAACTTGCTGAGCTAACTGATCTTTTTTAATATTAGTATATTTCTGCTTGTTAAGTGAAATATATGGAGAAACACTTAGTCCAGCACCTTGCCAAAGTTGTTTGGTGCGTAGTTTATCCATACTCAGTGCAGATGCCATTACGCCACTGCCGGTGTATGGAAGCCCCAGAAACTCAAGCATTCCTTGGATCGTACCGTCTTCCCCGCCACGACCATGTAAGGCGATAAACGCTTTATCAAACCCAGCTTCTTTTAATGTCACAACAGGAAAATCTTGGGTATCAATTGGATGCGCATCAACGCCCGCTTGGCGTAATCCCGCCAATACAGCATTGCCAGACTGAAGTGACACTTCACGTTCAGCAGATGTGCCGCCAAAGAGAACCGCGATTTTTTCTGTCATGCTTATTCCTCAACCATCGGTGGCTGTAATTTCGTTTCTGCTAGGTTTTTGGCTATTTTACCAATATTTCCTGCGCCTTGAACTAAAATTAAGTCGTTATCATCAAGAACTTGTGCCAGCATATGTGAAACTTGTTCAGGTTCTGCCACAAAAATAGGGTCAACCTGCCCACGGCCGCGGATTGTACGACATAATGAGCGGCTATCAGCTCCTGGAACTGGCTTCTCACCCGCAGAATAAACTTCCAGCATTAGCAAGACATCTACCTGCCCTAGCACGTTTGCGAAATCATCGTATAAGTCACGAGTACGCGTATAACGATGAGGCTGGAAAACCATAACGATACGTTTATCTGGCCAGCCTGCGCGAGCGGCTTTAATCGTGGCATCCACTTCTGTTGGATGGTGACCATAGTCATCCACCAGCATCACTTCGCCTTCTTTACCATTCACATTACGCAGCGCGTAGTTACCTAGGAAATCGAAACGACGACCTGTTCCTTGGAATTCCACGAGTGCGGACAGAATGTGTAAATCGTCGATGCCTTCTTCGGTTGCTACCGCAACAGCTGCCGTTGCATTGAGCGCATTGTGGCGACCAGGTGCATTTAGCACAACAGTTAATTCTGGCATGCCTTCACGAGCAATCGTGAAAAAGCCTTGATTCCCTTTTTGCTCGTACTTGGTGATACGAACATCCGCATCGTCACTAAAGCCGTAAGTGGTAATGTAACGACCGATTTTTGGTAATAATGAGCGGATCACTGGGTCATCGATACACATCACTGCACGGCCATAGAATGGCAAGTTATGCAGGAAGTTGATGAAAGTATCTGTCAGGTTTTCAAAATTGCCCTGATAGGTATCCATGTGATCAGCTTCAATATTTGTCACAACTGCAACAAGTGGCTGTAAATGCAAAAATGATGCATCACTTTCGTCCGCTTCAGCGATTAAATAACGGCTGCTACCTAAGCGAGCATGGGTTCCCGCTGATTTCACTAATCCGCCATTCACAAATGTTGGGTCTAAGCCCGCTTGAGCGTAGATCCCAGAAATCATTGCCGTTGTCGTTGTTTTACCGTGAGTTCCCGCCACTGCGATACCATGACGGTAACGCATTAATTCAGCCAGCATTTCAGCACGGCGAATCACTGGGATACGCAGCTCTTTTGCAGCTTGAATTTCAGGGTTCTCTGCAGAAATAGCCGTAGAAACGACGACCACACTTGCGTTTTCAACGTTTTCAGGACGATGGTTAAAATAGATAGTGGCGCCTAACTCAGTCAGTTGCTGAGTCACTGCATTAGGTGCTAAATCTGAACCACTAATTTCATAACCTTCGTTAGCCAACACTTCAGCGATACCACCCATGCCAGCACCACCGATGCCGACAAAATGAATGTGCCGTACTCTACGCATTTCTGGCACCGATGTTCTTAATTTCGCTAACTGTTGTGTATTCACTGTATTTCGCTTCTCTATAAATTCTGTCTACATTCTATTTTGTATGGTCAGGTTATTTCGCTACATCGCAAATAACCGCCGCAACACGTTCGGTTGCATCCGTGATGGCACAGCTATAGGCTTTATCTGCCATCGACAATAATTCGGCTCTATCCCACTTATTGAGTAACTCAACAACAGCTTCAGATGTAAACTGCGGTTGCTCAATAATCTTCGCAGCCCCGGCTTGTTCTAAAGGCAGTGCATTCCAGTACTGTTGGCGGTCTTTATGCTGGAAAGGGACAAAAATTGCAGGTAAACCTGCCGCAGCTATCTCACTGACAGTTAATGCACCTGAACGACAAACCACAATATCAGCCCATGCGTAAGCTTGCGCCATATCATCAATAAATTCAGTCACTTTAAACTCAGAATTGCCTGAATTTTGCAAACAATCATTATACAGTGCTTCTGTCGATTCCTTACTGCCTTTTCCAGCCTGATGCCATATATTTAACTGTTTGCTCACATTTCCAGCGACTACAGGCATGACTTGATTTAAAATTCGTGCCCCTTGGCTACCACCTACAACTAATACGCGTATTGCGCCATCGCGCCCTGCTAGGCGCTCTTGCGGTGCTGGCAATGCCAATACATCTTCACGCACAGGGTTACCTACAACGGGTGCCTCAGGGAATGCGCCAGGGAAAGCTTGTAAAACACGTTTAGCAATTTTTGATAACCATTTATTGGTTAATCCCGCGATCCCATTTTGTTCATGGAGAACAACAGGGACGCCACATTGCCAAGCCGCGATACCACCAGGGCCAGACACATAACCGCCCATACCAAGAACGGCATCAGGTTGATAGCGCTGAATAATCGTTTTTGCTTGGCGAATGGCTTTATAGATACGCCAAGGTGCACCAATTAATGCACCAATGCCTTTGCCTCTTAAACCTGAGATCTGAATAAACTCAATATCAATACCGTGTTTCGGTACTAAAGTGGCTTCCATGCGATCTGCAGTACCTAACCAGCGAATTTCCCAACCTTGAGCCTGCAAATAATGCGCCACAGCTAAGCCGGGAAAAACGTGTCCCCCAGTTCCGCCTGCCATAACGAGTAATTTTTTTGCCTGACTCATTTGGAACTCCTTACAAACGCCTGAGCTTTCTCAAGTCGTGTTTCATAATCAATTCTAAGTAACACAGCGATCGCCGCTGACATCACTAATAAACTCGAACCCCCGTAACTGATTAACGGGAGTGTTAAACCTTTCGTTGGCAACATGCCTGCCGCAGCACCCACGTTAACCAATGCTTGGAAGGTAAACCAAATACCGATGGCACACGCGAGATATCCACCAAATAATTGCTTTGTCAGTAGCGCTCTACGTCCTACCATCATCGCTCTAAACGCCAGCATGAATACCATCAGTAACACCAGAACCACACCTACATAACCCAGCTCTTCAGCTAATACGGAGAAAATAAAGTCAGTGTGTGCTTCCGGTAAATATTCTAACTTCTGTACTGAGTTGCCCAGACCTTGACCAAGTAGCTCGCCTCGACCAAACGCCATCAAAGATTGCGTTAACTGATAGCCACTACCAAACGGGTCATCCCACGGGTTTAAGAAAGATGTCACGCGGCGCAAACGATACGGTTCAAAGACAATCAAAGCCAGTACGCCTACACCACAAGCCGCGATACCGATAATAAACGGCGCTAAACGCGCACCGGCTAAAAACAGCAACCCTAACGTAGTCACAACCAGTACAACTACAGTTCCTAAGTCTGGCTGCAACAGCAGCAATAACGCCATCATGATCAAAATACACATCGGTTTTACGAAGCCGAAAAACTTGGTGCGCACTTCATCTGACTTACGAACTAAATAGCTGGAAACGTAACAAAACAACGCGAATTTCGAAATTTCTGCGGGCTGAATTTTCACAATACCGATGTCAATCCAACGTGATGCCCCGTTGACGGAACTACCAGCCACCAGCACCACTGCCAGCATGCCCAATGCGCCCATCAGCAAAATAAAACTGTATTTTTCCCATGTTGCCATCGAGACCCGCATTACCCCTAAAACCAGAAGAAATGCGACGACCAAATACACCACGTCACGCTTAGCAAAATAGAATGGGTCATCCGTTAATCGTTGTCCTACAGGCATCGATGCGGAGGTCACCATAATGAAGCCGATTGCCGCCAGACCGAATGCTAACCAAACCAATGTACGGTCGTAGAGCGTCGTGCCTGAAATCACGCCATTCTTTTCACCGATGATCCAGTTTTTTAAACGCAAAGCACCCGGTATGGTCATTAACCTAACTCCTTAGCGAGTTGAGCAAAAACATCACCTCGCTGCTCAAAACTTTTGAACTGATCTAAGCTGGCACATGCAGGGGATAACAGCACCATGTCGCCCGATTTTAACAACGGCGCAATTTGGCGCATACTTTGTTCCATCGTATCTGTCAGCACAGATTTTTCTGGTGCGAGTTCCGCTAATTGCTGACCGTCACGACCAAAACAATACAAACGGTAGTTATCCGCCGAAATGTATTCTTTGAGCGGAGAAAAATCAGCTGACTTGCCATCACCGCCCAGCAATAAGTAAATGTTGCCATCCACATGTAAACCATTGAGCGCGGCTTCTGTACTGCCCACATTGGTCGCCTTCGAGTCATTAATCCAACGCACACCGCGGTTGAAAAAGACCAACTGGAAGCGATGAACTAAACCGGCATACTCTTTTAAGACTTTAAGGCTCGCATCACGCGGGATTGCCACGGTATCAGCTAAGGCTAATGCAGCCAGTGCATTCATATAGTTATGCTGCCCAGTCAGATGCATTTGCGCCACATCCAACACCTCTTCACCTTGAGCAACTAAGACACGTTTTTGCGTATCAAAGTAGTAATCACCGCTATTTAAACCAAAACTGGTGTATTGGCTAACACTCTGGTCATGTGGGAGCGTTAGCGGGTCTTGCGCGTTCACAATGCAGTGTTGCGCATTATCATAAATACGTAATTTTGCTGCGCGATATTGCTCAAGCCCCAATGGATAGCGATCCATATGATCTTCAGTCACATTCAACACGGTAGCAGCCGCTGCGCGTAGGCTAGACGTAGTTTCCAATTGGAAGCTAGACAGTTCCAACACAAACAGGCTATGCCCTTGATTGAGCAAAGAAACTGCAGGAATACCAATATTCCCGCCCACACCAACGGAAATTCCAGCTGCTTTCGCCATTTCTCCCACAAGGGAAGTTACCGTGCTTTTACCATTAGAACCTGTGATTGCGACAATTGGTGCATCCGCCTCACGACAGAACAGCTCAATATCTCCCACAATCTCAATACCGTTGCTTGCGGCTTCCTGTAACTGTGGCGTTGCTAACGCAATGCCTGGGCTGGCAACAATCAGATCCGCTTGTTGCAGCCATTCATTATTTAAGCTACCACTATGGCAAGCCACATTCTCAGGCAGTTTATCAACACCAGGTGGCACAGCGCGGGTATCCATCACGCGAGGAACAACCCCACGAGCAAGGAAAAAGTCAACGCAGGAAAGCCCGGTTAAACCTAAGCCGATAATCACTACGTTTTTACCCTGATACTGCTGAGCCTGTGAACCAATCATCTTAACGCACCTTCAATGTTGCTAGTCCAATCAGAACTAACATGAGAGAGATAATCCAGAAACGCACGATAACGCGTGGTTCCGGCCAACCTTTCAATTCATAGTGATGGTGAATTGGTGCCATACGGAAAATTCGTTGACCACGTAATTTGAAGGAGCCAACTTGTAAAATCACCGACAGTGTTTCAACCACAAACACACCGCCCATGATCACTAATAAGAATTCTTGGCGCAGTAAAACAGCGATAGTTCCTAATGCTCCACCTAATGCCAAAGAGCCTACATCACCCATAAATACTTGTGCTGGGTAGGTGTTGAACCATAAGAAGCCTAAACCTGCCCCAACAATCGCCGTACACACAATCACTAATTCTCCCGCGTGCGGTAAGAATGGAATGTGTAAATAGTTAGCAAAGTTAACGTTACCCGTTGCCCATGCGACTAACGCAAAACCTGCGGCAACAAACACGGTTGGCATAATCGCTAAACCGTCTAACCCATCGGTTAAGTTAACGGCGTTACTGGTTCCAACGATAACGAAGTAAGCCAGTAAGATGTACAACACCCCTAATTGCGGCATCACATCTTTAAAGAATGGAACCACTAACTGAGTTGCTGGTGTATCTTTACCAATCGCATACATAGAGAATGCAACAACGAGCGCCAATACTGATTGCCAGAAGTATTTCCAACGTGCAATCAAACCACGGGTGTCTTTTCGAACGACTTTGCGGTAATCATCAACAAAACCAACAATACCGTAGCCCACTAAAACCAGCAGCACACACCAGACGTATGGGTTATCCAAACGCGCCCATAACAGCACTGACATGCAGATAGAAAATAGGATTAAAATCCCACCCATCGTTGGCGTGCCACGTTTACTAAAGTGAGATTCAGGGCCCTCGTTACGTACCACTTGCCCAATTTGCATTTTTTGCAAATAAGCTATCAGGTGCGGCCCCATCCACAGAGCAATAACTAATGCTGTCAGCAAACCGACAATGGCTCTGAACGTCAAATAGGAGAAGACGTTAAAAGCAGAAAATTTATGAACCAATAATTCGGCTAACCAGACTAACATTCGAAGCACTCCTTCAATGCATTCACGACATCTTCCATCGCGGAGCTGCGTGAACCTTTAACTAAAATAGAAACAACATCATTCTGCTGTGCTAGCGGAATTAGTCGGGTTAATAAATCTTGTTTCGCGGTAAAATGCTCGCCACGTTCGCTAGATTGGCTAATGATTTCGCTTAACTGTCCAACACTAAGAACTTTATCCAAACCCGCTTGCTTCGCGGCTAAACCAACACGTTCGTGGCACTCATGGGCATAATCACCAAGCTCCCCCATGTCACCGACAACTAAAATGCGATAGCCCGGCATTTTCGCCAGCACATTAATCGCCGCAATCATCGAACCATCATTGGCATTATAGGTATCGTCCAGTACGACTTTCGTCTCACTTAAACTCACTGGAAATAAACGCCCAGGTACCGCTTTCGTGGTAGCTATACCTTGTTTGATATCTTCTAAGGTTGCTCCCACAGAAATGGCTAATGCACTTGCCGCTAAAACATTGGCAATGTTATGCACACCCGGTAATGGCAATGTGATCTCAACCTGCCCTACCGGCGTATGTAGCGTAAAATCGGTTGTCAGCTGTTTGATTTGAATATCTGAAGGATAGAAATCCGCTTTTTCAGTCAGCGAGTAATACCAAACGGTTTGACGAGGTTTAAATTGCCACTTATCCGAGTAGCTATCTAAGTTCACAATCGCCGTGCCTTCTTCTGGCAGACCTTGGTAGATTTCACCTTTGGCTTTAGCAACACCCTCAGGGGAACCAAAACCAGCAAGGTGCGCACCAAATAAGTTATTCACTAATGCCGTTTCTGGCTTAACGATATTGGTTGTGTATTCAATTTCATGTGGGTGATTAGCCCCCATTTCGATCACGGCAAATTGGTATTTATCCGTTAAACGGAACAGCGTCAGTGGAACACCAATATCATTATTCAAGTTACCTGCGGTATATAACGTTTTACCGCGTTGCGCCAGAATCGAGGCGGTCATCTCTTTCACGGATGTTTTGCCGGAAGAGCCCGTCAACCCGACCACTCTCGCTTTAGATTGTTGGCGAACCCAAGCGGCGATTTGCCCCATCGCGATACGCGTATCTTCAACAATCACCTGCGGGCAGTTCACATCCAGTTGATGGTCAACTAACAGTGCGGCCGCACCCGCATCCACCACTTGAGCGGCAAAGTCATGGGCATCAAAACGCTCGCCTTTTAAGGCAATAAACAGGCAGCTAGTGTCGATTTTACGGCTATCGGTACTCACGTTTAATAACGCTAATTCGTTATTGCTCGCTTTTTCAATGCGACCGTGAGTGATTTGTGCCAGTTGGGTTAAGGTCATCGGGATCATGCCATCACCCCCAACAATCTTGCGACGGTCAAGCGGTCTGAATAATCTAAACGGCGAGAACCAATGATTTGATAATCTTCATGGCCTTTACCTGCCACTAAAATCACATCATCAGGTTGTGCTTGTAAGATAGTGTTGGTAACGGCTTCTGGGCGTCCTGGGATCGCGAATACTCGGCTAGAATCCAAAATACCCGCCATGATGTCGTTGATAATATCCAGCGGATCTTCGCTGCGAGGGTTATCGTCAGTGATCACCACTTTATCAGCGTATTGTTCTGCGGAGGCTCCCATCAGAGGGCGTTTACCTTTGTCTCTATCACCACCACAACCAAAGACACACCACAGCTTGCCTTTACAATGTAAACGCGCTGCCGCTAACGCTTTTTCTAATGCGTCAGGGGTATGTGCATAATCCACAACCACAGTTGGCTTGCCTGCGACGCTGAACACTTCCATACGACCACAGACTGGCATTAATGCGCCTGTTGTCGCTAAAAGCTGCTCTAATGGGTAATCCATCATTAATAGCGTTGCCATCGCCAGCAATAAGTTGCTTACGTTAAACGCTCCCATTAATGGGCTTTCAAATGAACCATCACCCCAGCTTGACGTGAAATGAATGGTTGCGCCTTTATCGTGATAGTCCACGTCCGTGGCTTTTAACCATGAACCTTGCCAGTTAGCTGGAATACGATTTTCCATCGTCACGGCACAAGCTTCCGGCAAACGCTGCAACCACTTCAGCCCGACTTCATCATCCGCATTAATAATTTGAGTTTTAGTTTGATGAGTAGAAAACAGTAACCATTTAGCGGCTTCGTAATTAGCCATATCACCATGATAATCAAGATGGTCACGGCTTAAGTTAGTGAACACTGCCGCATCAAATTGCAGCGCAGCAACACGACCTTGCACCAAGCCATGAGAAGAAACTTCCATCGCCGTCAACGTCGCTTTTTTATTCAGTAATTGAGTCAGTTCTAATTGGATATCAACGGCGGAGCCCGTGGTGTTCTCACTTGGAGAAACTTGCCCCAGCAGCCCATTACCTACCGTTCCCATCACTGCTGATGTTTCGCCTAATCCTTTTGCCCATTGCGCAATTAATTGCGTGGTGGTGGTCTTACCGTTGGTTCCCGTCACACCCACTAATTTCATTTGGGATGAAGGTTGATGGTAGAACTCACCCGCTAATGCGGATAAACGGTTGTTTAGGTCGTTAAGATAAATGACAGGCACACCATGAATAAAGCGAATTTCGCCTTCTTCTGCTTCGCCTTGTGCTTCTGCGATAACGGCAGAAACGCCTTGCGCGATAGCTTGAGGAATATAGTGTCTACCATCTGACTGATGGCCTTTTACCGCAATGAACAGATCGCCCGCGGCAGCCTTTCGACTGTCTAGCGTCATCTCTCGTAAAGAGACATTTGTTGTACTCACACCAAATGGGGCGAGGAGTTCACAAAGATTACGATCTGCCACTTTTAACCTCTTTTTGACTGTTCACGATTTCACTTTTATCGTCTGTTTGCAATGCATCTGGCTCAACGTTCATGAGACGTAAAACCCCGCCCATGATAGAACCAAAGATAGGTGCAGATACTGCACCTCCGTAGTACTTACCGGCTTTTGGATCGTTGATTAACACAACGAGGGCATAGCGCGGGTTGCTTGCGGGAGCAACCCCTGCGGTATAAGCGATATATTCGTTGATATAGCGCCCTTCAGGTCCGACTTTTTTCGCGGTACCTGTTTTAATTGCAATACGATAGCCTTTAATTGCTGCACGCGTTCCCCCGCCACCTGGCAGAGCAACACTTTCCATCATATGCACAACGGTGCGCATTATTGGCTCAGGAAACACTCGCGTCCCCGGAACAGGTGGGTCGACTTTAGTAATCGATAACGGGCGATATATCCCAAAACTACCGATCGTTGCATAGGCACGCGCAAGTTGTAATGGAGTCACCATCTGCCCGTACCCGAAAGAAAAGGTGGCCCTTTCTAAATCAGACCACCGTGTTTTTTTACTTGGAAAGATGCCACTACTTTCCCCGACTAACCCCAGATTAGTCGGCTTGCCAAACCCAAAGCGGCTATACACGTCCACCAGCTCTGTAGCAGGCATCGCTAACGCTAATTTTGAAACACCAACGTTACTCGACTTCTGTAAAATACCCGTAATGGATAACTCTGCGTAACGCGCAACGTCTTTGATTTCATGACCATTAACGCGGTACGGATAGGTATTTAATACGGTATTTTCTTTTATAATTTTGTTTTGTAGCGCACTCATGACGACAAGTGGCTTCACGGTTGAACCCGGTTCAAAAATATCCGTGATAGCACGGTTACGCATGAAATCCATCGGCGTACCCGCGAGATTATTTGGGTTATAGGATGGACTATTTGCCATCGCTAAAATTTCCCCTGTATTCACATCCACCAGGATTGCCACGCCGGACTCAGCTTTGTTCTCTTGAACGCCTTTCGTCAGCTCGCGATACACAATAGATTGAATACGCTCATCGATACTGAGCATCAAGTTATGTGCTGCTTGGCTATCGACGGAAGAGACGGTCTCAATAACACGTCCATTACGGTCTTTACGTACCGTACGTTCACCCGGAGAGCCTTTTAACCAACGGTTAAAGCTTTTTTCCACCCCTTCAATGCCTTCACCATCGATATTTGTTACGCCTAATAAGTGGGCAGTAACCGGGCCTGATGGGTAATATCGGCGAGATTCTTTACGTAAATAGATCCCCGGAACTTTTAGTTTGCGGACATATTCACCGATGGAGGGGTTAACTTGACGAGCGAGATAAACAAAGCGCCCTTTCGGGTTAGCAGAAATTTTGGTGGTGATTTGTTCAAGAGGAATATCTAATGCATCGGCGAGAGCTTTCCAGTGTTCATCGTTACTAACGCCGCCTTTTTCAAAAACTTCTTTAGGGTCAGCCCAGATAGCGTTAACCGGAACACTGACTGCTAATTGGCGACCTTCACGGTCACTGATCATTCCTCGAGCCGTTGATACTTCTTGAACGCGAAGGGAGCGCATGTCTCCCTCTTTAACCAGTTTTTCCGGGGCAATAATTTGTAGGTACGCAACGCGAGTCAACAACCCTGCTAGTGCCAACCCAATACATCCACACAACAAAACAAAACGCCAGCGAACAAAGCTGGTGACTTCTTCTGTTTTCTTGTTCTTAGCGGGTTTGGTTGCTTTCATTCTTAACCTTCGTTATTGCTTGGAAACAATAATGTTTTCTTGGGATGGCTCCACATGAACCATTTGTAATTTCTCAACAGATAAACGCTCAACACGGCTGTGACTGGCTAACGCATTCTCTTCAAGGATCAAATTTCGCCATTCGATATCGAGAAAATCTTTCTCTTCATACAGCTTATCTTTGGCGGCAGTCAGCAATCGTGTTTCATGAGCGGTGGTCACCACAAACACAGCGCTAATCACTATCGCGGCTAGCAAAATCATCGGAATAATTCCGTAACGAAATAAATCGCGACCGATGACTCTGGCTAAACTGTGTCTTTCTGGTGTCATTACTCTACCGCTCTCTCTGCAAAACGTAACACCGAGCTACGTGCTCGTGGGTTTTCGTCAACTTCAATCTCGGAAGGCTTCATTTTGCCTAATGCGCGTAATTTAGCGGCACCTAGCTCTTTGATTTGCGCTTCTGTCAGCGGGATCCCCGCAGGAACAGAAGGTCCGGTACTGTTTTGACGAATAAAGCGTTTTACTAATCTGTCTTCCAATGAATGGAAACTGATTACGGATAAACGCCCTTCAGGTGCTAAAACAGACATCGCACCATTTAATGCTTTCTCAATCTCTTCCAGCTCGCTATTGATATAAATACGAATCGCTTGGAAGCTACGGGTTGCTGGGTGCTTGTGTCGGTCTTTAATCGGACTGACTTTGGCAATCAGCTCGGCCAAATGGCGCGTACGCGTTAGCGGCTCTTCTTCTGGATTATGGTTACGCTCAACGATGGCTCTTGCGATGCGCTTTGCAAAACGCTCTTCACCAAATGTTTTTAATACCCATGCGATGTCGTCAGCTTCTGCCGTCATCAGCCATTGCTGCGCTGATTGACCACGCGTTGGGTCCATTCGCATATCCAGTGGTCCATCACGCATAAATGAGAATCCACGCTCTGGGTCATCTAACTGCGGCGAAGAGACACCGAGATCCAGCAACACACCATCAATCTTGCCCACTAAGCCTTCTTCTTCCACATAATCTGCAATTGCTGAAAATGGGCCATGCTTAATCATAAAACGTGGGTCATCAATTCCTTGAGCGGCTTTAATCGCCTCTGGGTCACGGTCAATGGCAATCAAGCGACCTTGTTCTCCCAGTTGGCTTAAAATCAAGCGAGAGTGTCCACCGCGACCAAATGTGCCATCAATATAGATACCATTTGGTTTAAGATTTAAGCCGTTCACTGCTTCATCGAGCAGTACTGTTACATGTTTAAATTGCTGCTGTGTCATTGTTATAGTGACAAATCCTGTAGACGGGCGGACAGCGGTTCGTCGGCTAGACGCTCAGCAGCAATGTCATTTTCCACTTGCTGGTACCACATCTGTTCATCCCAAATTTCAAATTTATTTATTTGGCCCACCAACATGACCTCTTTTGTTAGCCCTGCGTGTTGACGCAGCGTGCTAGCTAGCAAAAGACGTCCTGCATTGTCTATCTGACATTCACTGGCATGACCAAGTAAAAGGCGCTGTACTCGACGTTCTGCGGGATTCATGGTGGATAACTTAGATAGTTTTTCCTCAATGATTTCCCATTCGGGTAAGGTATAAAGCAGCAGGCATGGCTGGTGAAGGTCAATGGTACATACCATTTGCCCTTTCGATTCCTCGCTCAGCATTCCTCGATAACGAGTAGGCACGGTTAGCCGCCCTTTGCTGTCGAGATTAACCAGTGTAGCCCCACGAAACATACCTGATTTTTCCCCTTTATTTCCAACTGCCCCACTTTACCCCACAATTCTCCACTTATAAAGTTTACGAATGGTATGAAAACGTTGTCAAGCCAGCCGCACGTAGCTTTAGCTTTATTTACAGAACGTTTTAGAAAAGAAAAAGTGGGAAAAAATCTTACTTGGAAAGAAAAAGAGAAATAACGAGTTGATATAATTCACTTATTTATAAAACGCAGGTAAAACATATTTAAATCTATTTCATTGCTGCAAAATCATACAAATTTGAGTAAATGATATATACGTCTCATTTTTAATCAGTTTATTTC
>NZ_JAERJY010000044.1:0-23810 GCF_018257375.1 Providencia sp. JGM181
ATATATAATGGTTTGGGTGAATAAATAAAATAAAGCCTCTGCAAATATTTGCAGAGGCAATAAAGATAATAACGATCAGTGATGAATTATTTGAATACTTTGAAACGAACGTCGTCGTCCATAAAGTCTTTATCACCAGCTGGTTGCTCAATTGACCCAAATACCATTTGAGCACGTAAGATCCAATTTGCTGGGATATCCCACTCTTGTTGAACTTGATTATCAATTAATGGGTTGTAGTGCTGTAATGATGCACCTACATTTTCCTGAGATAATGTTGTCCACACTGCCAGTTGAGCCATACCGCTCGCTTGTTCTGACCAGATAGGGAAGTTATCTGCATAGAGTGGAAATTGTTCTTGTAAACCAGTGACGACATTTTTATCTTCAAAGAAAAGAACGGTACCAGCACCTGCTGCAAAGCTATTAATTTTTTGCTCAGTTCCCGCAAATGCTGCTTCTGGTACGATAGCGCGTAACGCTTCTTTGGTGATATTCCACAGTTTTTTATGTTCTGCACCAAATAGCACCACAATACGTGACGTTTGTGAGTTAAATGCTGATGGGGAGTGCTTAACCGCTTCTTTGATAAGCCCAGCCACTTTCTCTTCCGAGATTGGTAATGAATCGCCTAAGTTATAGATAGTGCGACGATTTTTAATCATTTCGATAAATGCGTTAGACATGTGTGTCCCCTTGCTTTTGTTTAGAGCACGGCAATTTATTGAACAACCTCAGAAGCCGTAACTTGTTTCGAAGTAAATTGTTTCGATGTGAACAACTATAAAGGTATCCCAACCAAATCATAGAAAAAAAATTTAACCTTAATGTTCAAATTTTTGCATGTTGTTATAAAAATTAAATAAATTCATTTGGTTATCTTTATTTTCTAGCCTATTGTATTAACTAACACGATAGTGGCTTGGAAGTTCACTAAAGCCGAGTCCGTTAGTTTTTTTCACCGCAATTTGTACAGGAATTCGTTCTTTCATCGCTTCTACATGGCTAATCACACCAATGGTTTTTCCTGATGCATTTAGGCTTTCTAATGCATCTAGGGCGATGTCTAAAGTTTCAGCGTCTAGCGTACCGAAACCTTCATCTAAAAAGAGTGACTCTAATTGTGTTCGATGGCTCACCATGTCAGAGAGTGCAAGGGCTAGGGCGAGACTGACTAAGAAACTTTCCCCTCCTGAAAGGGTCTTCGTATCACGAATACTATCCCCTTGCCAACCATCAATAACCTGCAACTCGAGGTTGGCTAAATGGCTACGCTGTAGCAAATAACGACCATGTAATTTATCGAGTTGTTGGTTAGCGAGCGAGACTAAACAGTCTAGAGTTAGCCCTTGAGCATAGCGACGGAATTTATCCCCTTCGGCGGAGCCGATTAAGGTATTGAGATAACTCCAATCATCGTAGCTTAATTGGCTCTGTTCAATTTTATTCAATAACTCACGCTGCTGGTGACGTTGCTGCTGATCACGCTCAAGCTGGTTAATGATTTGCCCTTGTTGCTGGTTCAAGATCTTTATTTGGCTCTCTAGTTGTTCGAGAGTTTGCTGAATTTTTTCCACAGAGAACTCAGTGAATTCCACTAAACGCTGTTGCTCATGATTTGCTATGGCTGACTGGCTTTCTTGGTAGCGAGTTTCCGCCTCCAGCCGCTGTTGAGTGACTCGCTGTTTAAGCTGCTCCAGCTCAATTTTCTCTTCAGTCGGCAGTAAGGCATTAAGGAACTGCTCTTGAGTATCGAAAGGGCTGCTACTGAGTGCAGCAACAAACTGAGTGTGAGCGGCTAACTGTCGTTGGCTTAGTTGCTTCAATTGGTAATCAAGTTCTTGGGCACTCCCGTTGAGTGCAGCAATATTTTTATCTATTGCGCTAATTTGCTCTGAAAGCGTATCAACTTGATGTGTGTATTGAGCTTGTTTTTCTTGCATTTTTTGAACAAAAACAGCAACTGTTTGGCCATCTAACAGATTCTGGCGCTGCATATTTTTTTGTTCAATTTGTTGATTTAATTGCTCTAATTGCTGCTGTTGAGCAGAAAGTTGCTGAGTTAATTGCTGAGCATTAGCTGTTTCGGCTGCAAGCGTAGCAGTATCAACTTCAATATTTTTGGTGATTTGCAGAAAGGTGTTTTTTTGTGCTTCATAATATTGCCCGCGTTGCTCAATCTCTTGTAGCCAAGTGGTAAATTGCGCTTGGCTTGGAAGAATGAGATTGAATGGCGCCAGCGAGTCTGTAAGTTGCTGTGTTTGGTGTTCTAAGCGTTGTTGCAGAGATTGCTGCTCAGCACGGTTTTCTTCTAATTGTAGGGACAGATGCTTAAGTTTCTCATCAAGGAGAGATAACTCAGAAAACAGCTGTTTAGCTTGGGTTTGCTGTTCATAATATTGGTTTTTAGCATCTTGGTACTGACGCTCTAATTGTGCAAATTCATTGATGATGGTTTGCTGAGCGGTAAGCTTTTCTTGTAATTCAATGAGAAATTGTTCTATTGCAGATGCGTTTTTGGCTAGTTCAGGTGTAAGTGCTTGCTCACATGCTTTCAGCCATTGACGATTCAGGTTGTTGAACTGCTCTTGTAGCTGTTTTTGAGCCAATTCGTTATCTTGCTGGTGGCGTTTGTCTGCTTGTAATAAGGCTTGCTGCTCAGTGAGATTTTGTTTTTCGGCCTCAATTTGAGTGATCAGCGTCGTCAGTTGTTGCTGGGTCTTATTGGGCATAACGGCTTGATATGATGCTAAAGCAGGATGCTCCAATGAGCCACAAAGAGGGCATGCATCTCCTTCAATGAGCTGTTGGCGCTCATGTTCTAAGCTGACAATTTTTTGTTCTAGCTGAAGTTTTTGCTCCAAAATTTGTCGTTGAGGTAGGAGCTGAGTCACTCTATCTTGCGTAATGGCAACCTGTTGCTCTAATAGGTTGATAGATTCGCTGAGTTGGTTTTGCAACTGTGTTTGTGACTGTAATTGCAGCTGTTTTTCCTCATGTTGAGTCAGTAAAACAGGCAGTATTTTCGCATGCTGCAAACGCTCTTGCTGCTGTGAAATTGCTGCTTTAATTTCCTCGATATTATGCTTTTCTTTATATTCCTGAAACTGCTTTTCAAGCTGATTAAAGCGAGAATGCTGCTCTTCTAAATGGCTTTGAGCCTGTTGAGATTCTTTGGCTTTTTGCTGCTGAATCTGTTGTAGGGTTTGCCATTCTTGGTGGATAGCTTTCTGCTTTTGCTGATTTTGGGTTAGGCGTTCTGTGAATTCATAAATAAACTTCCCTTGCTGCTGCCAGCTTCCAAGTTGCGCGACAATCTGGGCATCATTTTGATGTTCTTGTAGAAATAACTGGGTTTTATTCAATTCATTATTAGCATGAAGAATTTTATGCTGAATATTTTCTATAATCGATTTTTTCTGTAAATATTCGCCATTTAGTTGGTTTAACTGCTCAGTTAGCTGGATTTTTTGCTGGTTAAGTTGTGCGAGCAAATTGTCGAGTGGGCGCACTTCGTTATCAATCATCGCCGTGGTTTTTTGTACCCACTCTTTATATTGGTTTTGCTCCAACTGAGCTTGAGTATGTTGGGCAACTAATGGCAAGCGCTGCTTTTGAGCGTCTTCTAAAAGTAATGTGGTGCGCTGCTGTTTTTGGGTCTGTTCATCGAGTTGGGTTTGCAAGCTTTGTACTGCCAACCAATCAGGGCGTAGCGCTTCTGCTGGGGCGCTTTGTGCCAGCTTATGTAAGCGGGGTTCGGCGGCTTGATATTGCTGTAGAGCTTGCTGCTGTGCAATCTGTAATCGCTGGGTATTTTGCACCAGTTGTTGATGTTGCTGGTGCCATGTTAGGGCTTGCTGATGGTGGTTTTTATTCTGATTCAGTTGCTGTTCTTGCGCTGAATATTGTTGCTGTTTTTCAACCAGTTCTTGATGTTCAGCTTCAGTGAGTAAGTTAATGCTACTGGCTTGTGCCCGAAGAATATCGAGATCGGTTTTAGCTTGTTTATGTTGGTTAAAAATATACACCGAAATCTGGCTGTAAATTTCGGTGCCGGTGATCTCTTCCAGCAAATCGGCGCGCTCTTTTTCGGTTGCATTTAAAAAGGCAGCAAAATCCCCTTGGGAGAGCAAAATGGATTTTGTGAAACGCCCAAAATCTAGTCCGGTGATTTGCACAATTTTTTCACGCACTTCACTGATTTTTTCTGCGATGATCTGCCCATCAGCGACGGTTGCTAGCTCTGCTTTTGCATCTTGCAGGTTACCATCAGGTTTATTGTTTGCTCTGCGTTGGCTCCAAAATGCGCGATAAGCGATGCCTTTAACTTCAAACTCGACTTCTGCTAAACATTCACCCGTATGGCGGGTCATTAACTCATTTTTGCTTTTTGATATTGCGCCTAACCGTGGAGTCTGGTGGTAAAGTGCAAGGCAGATAGCATCCAATAACGTGGTTTTTCCCGCGCCAGTCGCGCCTGTGATGGCAAATAACCCATTACTGGCAAAAGGCTCTTCCGTGAAATCAATCTTCCATTCACCTTTTAGAGAGTTAATGTTTTTCAGGCGTAAGCTTAAGATTTTCAAAGTTATTCTCCCTGCTCATTGCGTAAGTTGGCGTAGGATTGCTTGAAAAGCTGCAATAAACGCTGCTCTAACGCTTTGTCTTCCAATGACTCTTCGGTAAGTCGTCGAGTAAAAACTTCTTCGGCAGTCAGTTCACTTAATGTTTCATTCTGCGGCGTGAGGTTTTGACCTGTTTGTACCCGCCGAGCTCGGCGTAAACGAACAACTTCGACAGGGCGTTCTTGAGTAAGAGCTTCAATACGTTGTTGGATATCTCCCAGATAATCTTGGGTGGCGACTTCAATATCTAACCAAATAGGGCACTCATTTTCTTGGACAGGTAAGTCCATTAATTGTTTTTGTAGTTCTTTCAAAGAGCCTTTTAAACTCAATAGCGGCTGGAAAACGGGAATTGGCAGCAAAGTGACATTAGCAAATTGGTGCTGATTAAATTCCACTAAGCAGACACTCTTTTGTTGTTGTGACTCATCAAAACTGAGTGAAATCGGAGAGCCGCTGTAGCGAATATGCGCTTGCCCACCAATTAGTTGAGGGCGATGGATGTGTCCGAGTGCAATATAATCCGCAGGTGGGAATGCGCCGGAAGGAAAGGCATCCAATGTGCCGATATAAATCTCACGCACGGAGTCTGTCAGTTCTGCACCGACGACGGTCAAATGTCCCGTGGCAATAATCGGGATATCTAAGCCCAGCTCAGCGCGTAGCTCAACGGCTTTTTGATAACAGCTTTGGTAGTGTTCATGAATGGCATTTTGTAATGAAAGTTGTTTCTCTTCACTGCTTTGCCCTGCAATGCTGACTTGGATATCTCGTGGTCGCAAAAAGGGGATCGCGCACACCAGTCCATTTGGGTTCCCTTGCTTATCTTTCAATGTGATAACAGGGGATTCGCTGTTTGATGTGATAACGTGAGTATTTAAATAGCGTAATAACGCGCTGGATTCATTCAAAACAGAGACAGAATCATGGTTACCACTCAAGATAACTAATTGGCAGCCTGTTTTTTGTAAATCAACAATAAACTGGTTGTAGAGTTCACGCGCATAACTTGGCGGAGCGCCAGTATCAAAGACATCACCAGCCACAATCAGGGCATCCACTTGGTACTGTTTGACTTGTTCTATTAACCAACGCAAAAAGTGTTGGTGTTCAGCAGATCGGTTTTTAGTGAAAAAATACTGACCTAAATGCCAGTCTGAAGTGTGGATGATGCGCATGAGCTAGCGGTTCCTGTAATTATGACGCTTTTACTATATTAATATTCTGATGCTTTATACTAATACTCAAACCATTTGGTTTGCTGTGTCACAGTATACTGTATATAGGTTCAGTGAAAGCAAAGGTATGGCAAATTAAACAGTAAAAATAAGAGAGTTGCGAAGCGCTTCGCAATGATAGCCAGATGTGGTGTTAATATTTCACTTACATGACATTAAACTGTTAATCTAATGATAGATCTTGATTGTGGGTTGAGATATTCATAATTCTGTCACAAAACTGACGCATAATGCGGTCACATTAAAAATCTCTTCTTATTTACAGGAACAATCATGGCAAGACGCATTCTAGTCGTTGAAGATGAAGCGCCCATCCGAGAAATGGTTTGTTTTGTATTGGAACAGAATGGTTTTCAGCCCACAGAGGCTGATGATTATGATTCTGCAATAGCGCAATTGGTTGATCCACTTCCTGATTTAGTGTTGTTGGACTGGATGATCCCCGGTGGTTCCGGTATCCAAGTCATTAAACATATGAAGCGTGATAGCGCCACGCGTGATGTCCCCGTGATGATGCTAACTGCAAGGGGCGAAGAAGAAGATCGCGTGAAAGGATTAGAAGTGGGTGCGGATGATTATTTAATCAAACCATTTTCACCAAAAGAATTGATAGCTCGAGTTAAAGCCATTTTACGACGTATCTCTCCAATGGCGACAGAAGACATTATTGAGATGAACGGGTTAGTTCTTGATCCTACTTCTCATCGCGTTACCAGCAAAGAAATTCCCATTGATATGGGGCCTACCGAATACAAGTTACTTCACTTCTTTATGACCCATCCAGAGCGAGTATATAGCCGCGAACAGTTACTCAACTATGTTTGGGGCGCAAACGTGTATGTGGAAGACAGAACGGTGGATGTGCATATTCGTCGTTTAAGAAAAGCGTTAGAGTTAGATGGGCATGATAAGATGGTGCAAACGGTTCGTGGTACTGGCTACCGCTTCTCTGTTCGCTATTGAGAAACCATTAGGGAGAAACATGGGTGCTTGAACGCTTATCCTTAAAACAGCTGATTTGGGGGCTGTTTTTATTTATTTTACCCGCATTGATACTGTCTGTTTTTATTGGGCATCTTCCGTGGCTATTAGTGATTTCACTGCTCGCAGCACTCATTTGGCACGGATATAACCTGCTAAAACTTTCAGATTGGCTCTGGTTGGATAGAAGTATGCTGCCGCCGGATGGCAAAGGGGGATGGGAGCCGATATTTTATGGTATCTATCAGATGCAGCAGCGCAACCGTAAGCGTCGCCGTGAATTAGGTCAGTTGATTAAGCGCTTTCGCAGCGGAGCTGAATCCTTGCCTGATGCAGTGGTAATTATGACCACCGAAGGCAATATTTTCTGGTGTAACCGCCACGCTCAACAGCTTCTAGGCTTTCGCTGGCCTGAGGATAACGGACAGCATATTTTTAACTTGCTACGTTATCCTGATTTTAGTCGTTATTTCACCGTGAAAAACTATGACCAAGCACTGACGATTGAGCTTAATAGTGGCGAAATTGTTGAGTTTCGAATTTTACCGTATGCAAGTGATCAGCTTTTGATGGTGGCTCGAGATGTGACTGAAAAACGCCGTCTAGAAAAAGCACGTAGAGACTTTTTTGCTAACGTGAGCCATGAGTTACGAACGCCATTAACGGTTATACAAGGTTATCTTGAAGTCATGGATGATCAAGAAGGCACTTCACCGATGAATAAAAAAGCGTTGTCGGTGATGCAAGAACAGACTCATCGAATGGATAACCTAGTGAAGCAATTGCTGCAATTATCCCGTATAGAGGTTGCCCCTCAAATTAATTTAGACGAACAGATTAATATGCCGGTCATTCTCAAGATGATTGAACAAGAAGCGATTAGCTTAAGCCAAGGGCGGCACGAGTTTGAATTCAGTATTGATGAAAAACTTCGAGTTCATGGAAATGAAGAGCAGCTACGAAGTGCGGTTGCTAACTTAGTGTATAACGCCATAAACCATACGCCAGACGGCACGAAAATTAAGGTAAAATGGCAGCGAACCAGTAATGGCGCGCAGTTTAGTGTGAGTGACAATGGTCCAGGAATTCCAACTGAGCACCTTCCTCGCTTAACAGAGCGTTTTTATCGTGTGGATAAAGCGCGCTCTCGACAAGGTGGTGGCGGAACAGGGCTGGGCTTAGCGATTGTTAAGCATGCGGTTCAGCATCATAGTAGCCAGCTCTCCGTAACCAGTCAGGTTGGTAAGGGCAGTGAGTTTTCATTCACATTACCGCCAGTGTTTATTGTGTCAGACAAGAAAGTGAATACATTAAGCGCGAAATAATCGAAAAATTGAAACCTTGCTAATAAAATCATTGTATTAGCAAGGTTTTTTGTTTTGTGTTTCATCCTATATTGGTGCTATTTCTAACGCCTACGCTATATTTTCAATTTTATCCTGCAATTTTCTTCATCTTATTCTGTGAATATTTCTTCGGTATGGTTAAAAAATGTTTTATTGATGATTTTTTAGCCTGAATATATAAGGGATATTGCAATTTTACTGACAGTAATCACTGGTTCTTAAATTTAGTTTGGTGCATTGTTCTTGTTTTCGGGTTTGCTCTTGCCTTTTTTCCCTATAAAAGTTTTACTTGTCGCCAGTTATTGGCGATTTTTACTGTTTTTTGATGTTTAGTATTGCAAAGCTAACCAAGACATGCATTTTGTGTTGTTAATGTAATGTTAATCAGAACTCTATTTCGTCATATATGTTCCAACAGGTTACGGATGAAGTGACCTGTTTTTATTTCATAATTTACTAAAAATTAACATAATATGGCTCATCGTTTATCATCCAGAGATATCCTCGCCTTAGGTTTTATGACCTTTGCGCTGTTTGTTGGGGCTGGAAATATTATTTTCCCGCCAATGGTCGGTTTACAAGCCGGTGAACAAGTTTGGACTGCGGCACTTGGTTTCTTAGTCACAGGTGTCGGTCTTCCTGTTCTTACCGTCGTTGCATTGGCGAAAGTGGGGGGCGGTATTGAAGCGCTCAGCACGCCAATTGGTAAAACTGCCGGTCTGCTATTAGCTATCGTTGCATATCTATCGGTGGGGCCTCTTTTTGCGACCCCAAGAACGGCAACCGTTTCTTATAAAGTGGGTATTGCACCATTGCTGGGCGGTGAATCGGAAATATCACTGCTGATTTATAGCGCCATCTATTTTGTACTGGTGATCGGTATTTCGTTATACCCAGGTAAATTGCTAGATAGTGTTGGGCACATTTTGGCGCCAGTCAAAATGTTGGCACTGGCAATTTTAGGCGTTGCTGCGGTTATGTGGCCTGCTGGAGAACCGATCCTGGCAACCCCAGAATACCAAAATATGGCATTTTCCAATGGCTTTATTAATGGCTATTTAACGATGGACACATTAGGTGCCATGGTTTTTGGTATTGTCATTGTGAATGCGGCGCGTTCCCGCGGTATTGAAAACTCATCATTATTAACTCGCTATACCATGTGGGCAGGATTAATTGCTGGTGTGTTATTAACTCTGGTCTATTTATCGTTGTTTAAACTGGGCGAAAATAGTGGATCATTGATTCCAAATCCAGCTGATGGCGCTGATATTCTTCACGAATATGTTCAATACACGTTCGGTAACTACGGTAGCTTCTTCTTAGCGGTATTGATTTTTGTTGCCTGTATGGTAACTGCTGTAGGGCTAACCTGCGCATGTGCTGAGTTCTTCAGCCGCTATGTGCCAATCTCTTACCGTAAATTGGTATTGATTTTAGGCTTGTTCTCTATGGTGATTTCAAACCTAGGACTGAGTAAGCTGATTGCGTTCTCATTGCCGGTATTGGTTTCGATTTATCCACCTTGTATCGTTTTGATTTTAATGAGCTTTACGTTGAAGTGGTGGCGTAACCCAACCATCGTAATTGCTCCAACGATGTTAACAAGCTTTGTGGTCGGTTTGATTGGTGCTGTGAAAGCCTCTGATAACTTGAAGACTTATATCCCAGACTGGATGACGTCTATTCCATTATATCAGCAAGATTTAGCGTGGTTATTACCATCGGTGGTTGTGTTAGTGGTTGCTGCGCTATGTGACAGACTTATCACACCATCAAGTGAGCACCATAAGCACGCATAATATATTGTAAATTCCTAAAAAAATGCCAGTAGATGATAAATCCACTGGCATTTTTCATTTTAGTTATCGACTAACTAATTCACACCCACCGCACTGCCCGCAGGGCGGCGAACATCGTTAGATCCGTAAATAAAGCCTTCACGGACTTTGCCAGAAACGGCAGAGTCGTTGCCGGAAGATTTCGCACTCACACCCGCACCGTCAGGAATACCGATCATAATTAGCTCAGCAGCGCCCCATGGGGTCTGCTCTACCATTTTATAACCCATCTTATCGAGTAACGCTAAACTGTCTTTAGACACACCGCGTTGCTCATAATAAACCTCGTCAGGTAGCCATTGATGGTGAATGCGAGGGGCATTTACCGCCTCTTGTGGCGGCATGCCGTGGTCAATAATGTTTAGTGCAGTTTGCAAGGTAATTGAAATGATCCTTGAGCCTCCCGGAGAGCCGAGTACTAAGAAGACTTTGCCGTCTTTAGTGACAATTGTCGGGCTCATTGATGATAGTGGGCGCTTACCGGGGGCGATAGAGTTTCTTTCCCCTTGCACTAACCCATACAGATTTTTCTCGCCAACTTTGGTGGTGAAATCATCCATTTCATCATTCAGGAAGAAACCTGTACCTGGTGGGATCACCACAGAGCCAAATCGACCATTAATTGTATAAGTGGTTGAAACGGCATTGCCTTTATCATCTACGACTGAGTAGTGGGTCGTTTCTGGTTTTTCGTGAGGTCCTATTCCCGGTTGAACTTCAGTGGACGGTGTCGCTTTATTTGGCACAATTTCTTTGCGCAGATCAGCGGCGTACTGTTTGCTGAGCAGCTTATCTGTCGGGTTATCTACAAATGCAGGGTCGCCTAAGAATGTATTGCGATCCATATAAGCGTGGCGCATCGCCTCTGTCAGCGTATGAATGTATTCAGCCGAGTTGAAACCCATCTCTTTGAGATCATAACCTTCTAAAATATTGAGGGTTTCGCAGATAGTGACGCCGCCCGAACTTGGTGGTGGGGCAGAGATAAATTTGTAACCACGGTAGGTACAGCTAACGGGAGTGGTATCTGAGATGGAGTAATCAGCAAAGTCTTGAGCTGTTAGGATCCCGCCATTTTTCTTCGATGCGGCTTCTACGATTTTAGGAATATCCCCTTCATAGAATGCAACGGGGCCTTTATTGGCGATTTTTTCCAGTGTGTTTGCCAAATCGGTTTGTACTAGCAAGTCCCCTGGTTGATAAGCACTTCCATCCGGTTTTAAGAATATCCTAGCCACTTCGGGGTCTTGCTTGAAGCGCTCGGTCGTGGTGTCCAGTACATCGGTATCGCCACGGGTTAGGACAAAGCCTTCTCGAGCTAGTTTAATCGCGGGTGCCATTACTTGCTGGCGGCTCATGGTACCGTATTTTTCAAGGGCATAATCTAAGCCTTTCACTGTACCTGGTACACCCGATGCGAGGTAGCCATATAAGCTGGCATCTTTGATAAGTTTGCCGTCTTTATCTAAATACATATCGGCGCTGGCCGCTTTTGGAGCGGTTTCTCGGAAGTTAATGAAGATATCTTTGCCATCCGCAAGGTGCAGTGTCATAAAACCACCACCACCAATATTGCCACAGCAAGGGTTAACAACGGCTTGGGCATAACCCACAGCCACTGCCGCATCAACCGCATTTCCTCCGGCTTTTAAAATGTCAGCACCAATTTGTGAAGCAAGGTGTTGAGAGGAGACAACCATGCCTTTTGTTGCTTCAACGGCAGGTTCCGAAGCGGCATAAAGTTGACTTGAAGTCAGCAACGAAATCAGTAGTAAAGAAGGGCGCCATACATTTTTTATCATTGGTATCTCCCGATTGAATGAGGAAGTAACGCGTAGATGTAATACAAATAAATAATTTGTTAAATATTTGTATCATCCAGATATAGCATGAATGGTTTGAGGGGTTGAATAACAAAAGTGAAAAAGTGTTAACGCGGTAGGAAAAAAATTTCAGATAGGTATAGATACAAAAATGCCGGCATTAAGCCGGCACTTGAAAACTTAACAGGTCAAATTACAGACCAGTTGCGTTCTTAGTCAGGTAAGCAGCAACGCCTTTTGGAGATGCGTTCATGCCTTCTTTACCTTTTTCCCACTGAGCTGGGCAAACATCACCGTGCTCTTCGTGGAATTGCAGCGCGTCAACCATACGTAGCATTTCGTCGATGTTACGGCCTAATGGCAGGTCGTTAACCACTTGGTGACGAACAACACCATTTTTGTCTACTAAGAAAGAACCACGCAGAGCAACGCCCGCTTCAGGGTGCTCGATGCCGTAAGCTTTCATGATGTCGCGTTTGATATCAGCAACCATCGGATATTTAACTTCACCGATACCGCCGTTATCAACAGGAGTTTTACGCCATGCGTTATGAACGAATTCTGAGTCGAAAGAAACACCAACGATTTCTACGCCGCGTTTTTTGAATTCTTCATAGCGATGGTCGAATGCAATCAGTTCTGAAGGACATACAAAAGTGAAGTCCATTGGCCAGAAGAAGATCACAGCTGGGCGACCGTTCAGGTGTTTTTTCAGGTTGAAGTTTTCAACGATTTCACCATTACCAAGAACAGCTGCAGCAGTAAAGTCAGGGGCTTGACGTGTAACCAGAACCATAATGTACTCCTATGAGTTTTAAGGGTTTCTATCTCCGCAATCGAAATGGGGCATGCGGATAAATATAACCTAAGGATAAGGTTTTATCCTTGGAGAATAAAGACATTAAAACCAATTGATATGATAGCTTTTACCTATCAATGGTATCAATTTGGCAGATTAATATCAATAAGATAGTTTTATTCCATTAAAGTGCAAGTTTTAATTTATTCGGATGCACGTAATGTGAACTCTTGGGCAAAAAGTTGCTGTTTTGCCGTCTCAATCATTTGTGGATAAAACTGAAAGAAAATATGTTCAAGTTCTAGATAATTAAGCAGAAAATCATCGAATGAGCCACTTAGAGCCGCGAGTTTTGGGCGGCGCCTTGCCATACCATTAAGTGACTTACCGATATACGCTTTTTCTGCGTATCGGGTCAACCATTGTTGAGGCCAGAGATACTCATTTAACTCCTGAAATTTTTCAGGGGTATGACATAAATCCGGTTCAATGGTTTTCCTGGCAAAATGCACAAAATCAGAGAGTGAATGCGAGGGAACGAGACGCTCCCAATGCAGAGAAAGAAAATGATCCCAGACTAAATCCAAGGTGATCGGTGCGACTCGGCGGTATTCTTCGCGAAATAGCTGACGAGCTTGTTTCACGAGCGGATGGGTATCTGTGGTTCTATCTACAGCTCTGTGCATGCGGATCCCTGCAACAATTTCAGGGGAATAAGCTCCCGCAGGATTACCGCGTACGTAGTCTGCCATCATATTTCCCAATAGGGAGCTTTTGGCAAGATGGGCAAGATGAAGATGAGCAAGATAGTTCATGTCGGTACTATAAACGAAAAATGTCAGAAACGAAAAAATGAAAGAAAAAAGGCAGCCGACACATTCCGTGCGGTTTCTGAAAATATTTGCAGAATATTGGTGTTTTTTTATACAAAATAGCGCTTATTTCTTGCGCCAAAGGCAGTGCAGCACTAGACTAGTCGCCTTATTTTTTTAGATTGATGTCAATACAATGCGTGTATCCGATTTTACTTTTGAATTACCAGAAGAACTTATTGCCCACTATCCTCAGGCTGAGCGTAGCTCATGTCGCTTACTTGGTCTTGATGGTGCCACGGGACAGCTCACGCATGGTGTGTTTACCGATATTCTTGAAAAATTGGAGCCAGGGGATTTGCTGGTGTTCAACAACACTCGCGTGATCCCTGCTAGATTGTTCGGTCGTAAAGCGAGCGGCGGTAAAATTGAGGTTTTGATTGAGCGTATGCTCGATGAACATCGTGTTTTGGCTCATGTTAGAGCCTCTAAAGCACCAAAAGAAGATGCAGCGCTGCTACTGGGTGAAGATGAAAGTGTGAATGCGACGATGGTCGCTCGTCACGGTGCTCTGTTTGAGCTACGTTTTGATGATGCGCGCGATGTATTAAGTATTCTTAACCAAATTGGTCACATGCCATTACCGCCGTATATCGACCGTCCAGATGAAGAGTCTGACAAAGAGCTGTATCAAACCGTGTATAGCCAGCGTCCGGGAGCGGTTGCTGCACCAACAGCGGGTTTACACTTTGATGAGCCTTTATTAGAAGCATTACGCCAAAAAGGCGTTGAGATGGCATTTGTGACATTGCATGTCGGGGCGGGAACGTTCCAACCGGTGCGTGTTGATTCCATCGAAGACCATATTATGCACTCTGAATATGCGGAAGTTCCGCAAGAGGTGGTCGATGCCGTGTTGGCGTGTAAAGCGCGTGGAAATCGTGTGATTGCAGTGGGAACAACATCTGTTCGTTCACTCGAAAGTGCCGCGAAAGCCAGCGAAAACGCTTTAATTGCTCCATTCTTTGACGATACCCAGATATTTATTTATCCGGGTTATGAATATCAAGTGATTGATGCCTTGATCACTAACTTCCACTTGCCAGAATCCACATTAATTATGCTGGTCTCTGCGTTTGCGGGATATCAAAACACCATGCAAGCCTATAAAGAAGCTGTTGAGCAAAAATACCGTTTCTTTAGCTATGGTGATGCCATGTTTATTACGCCAAACGCCAATGCTCGTTTTGAGCAAGTCGGCTCGGCAGAACAAGAATAAGTGGCGGCGTAGCTGCTTGCTTAGATTCAGTAACCAATAGCACCAGACTGTTTTTCTGATGCTAGGAGATAAAACGTGAAATATGAATTACAGACAACCGACGGCAATGCGCGTCGTGGTCGCCTGATTTTTGAACGCGGCGTGGTAGAAACTCCGGCGTTCATGCCAGTAGGAACTTACGGCACGGTTAAGGGAATGACTCCTGAAGAAGTGAAAGAAACCGGTGCTCAAATTTTACTGGGTAATACCTTCCATTTATGGCTACGTCCGGGTCAAGAAATCATGAAATTACATGGTGACCTGCACGACTTTATGCAATGGCAAGGTCCTATCTTAACGGACTCAGGTGGCTTCCAAGTCTTTAGCCTTGGTGCAATGCGTAAAATTAAAGAAGAAGGCGTTCATTTCCGTAATCCAATTAATGGTGAAAAAGTCTTCTTAAGCCCCGAAAAATCGATGGAAATTCAGTATGACCTCGGTTCCGATATCGTGATGATTTTCGACGAATGTACGCCGTACCCAGCAGATTGGGATTACGCAAAGACATCAATGGAAATGTCATTACGTTGGGCTGCGCGTAGCCGTCAGCGTTTTGATGAATTGAACAATAAAAATGCGCTGTTCGGGATTATCCAAGGCAGTGTTTACGAAGATTTACGTGATATCTCTGTGAAAGGGCTGGTGGAAATTGGCTTTGATGGGTACGCTGTAGGCGGCTTAGCAGTCGGCGAACCAAAAGAAGATATGCACCGTATTTTAGAGCATGTATGCCCGCAAATTCCGGCAGAAAAACCACGTTACCTAATGGGCGTTGGTAAGCCGGAAGATTTAGTGGAAGGTGTACGTCGTGGTATCGATATGTTTGACTGTGTGATGCCGACACGAAATGCGCGTAACGGGCATTTATTTGTCACCAACGGCGTGGTAAAAATCCGTAATGCGAAGTATAAGTCAGACACATCACCTCTCGATGCAGAGTGTGACTGCTATACTTGTCGTCATTACAGCCGCGCGTATTTGCATCATCTTGACCGTTGTAATGAAATTTTGGGTGCACGACTCAATACCATCCATAATTTACGTTACTATCAACGCTTGATGGCGGGTATTCGCCAAGCGATTGAAGCGGGTAATTTTGAGCAGTTTGCTGCGGATTTCTATCAGAAGATTGGCAAAGCCCAGCCTTCATTAAATAGAGAGTGAATTTAAAGTGCGAAGTTAGCCCGAACTGTGTAGCATATCGGGCTGTACCCTTCGTTCTTGCAGCTGATTGTGGTTATTGGCATCAGCCAAAAGAATTATTTAGTGCAAATTATAGTTTTTGGTTCTAGTTACATGATGGTTTGATGTATTTTATGTAACTTGAACTAGTTAAAGTGTAAGTTTGAAATTGCTTTCAATAACAATGAGGAAAGTTGAATGAGTTTTTTTATTTCTGAAGCAGCGGCATCAGCAGGCGCACCCGCTCAAGGTAGCCCGTACTCTCTGATTATTATGCTGGTTGTTTTCGCGCTGATTTTCTATTTCATGATCCTGCGTCCACAGCAAAAACGTGCTAAAGATCACCGTAAACTGATGGAATCAATCGCTAAGGGTGACGAAGTTTTAACCACTGGTGGTTTAATCGGTCGTGTGACTAAAGTGTCTGAAACAGGTTATGTTGTTCTTGAACTGAGTGAGAACACTGAAGTAACTATCAAACGTGATTTCGTTGCTGCTGTTCTACCTAAAGGCACAATGAAAGCAATCTAATTCTGAATTTTCCCGAAGGGAACTGCCGTGCTAAACCGTTATCCTTTATGGAAGTATCTGATGTTGATCGCTGCGATCCTCATCGGTTTGCTGTATGCACTTCCAAACCTATATGGTGAGGATCCGGCTGTTCAGATCACTGGCGTGCGGGGAACCGCCGCCAATGAACAAACGCTGATCCAAGTCCAAAAAGCTTTAGAAACAGACAAAATTCAGAGCAAATCTGTTGCTCTCGAAAATGGGGCAATTTTAGCCCGTTTCAACAACTCTGACGTTCAGTTACGTGCTCGTGAAGTCATCATGAACGCACTGGGTGATCAGTATGTTGTTGCATTAAACCTTGCACCTGCTACACCAAAATGGCTTGAAGCTCTCGGTGGTGAACCGATGAAGCTGGGTCTGGACTTACGTGGTGGGGTTCACTTCCTGATGGAAGTTGATATGGACACTGCATTAGGTAAATTGCAGGAACAAAACATGGATGGTTTGCGTAATGACTTGCGCCAAGCAGGTATTGCGTACTCTTCTATTCGTAAAGGCAGTGATTACAGCGTCGAAGTTCGCTTCCGTAACGCTGACGATCGCAGTCTTGCTGAGAAAACACTGGCGCGTAAATACCCAGACTTAGTGTTTTCTGACGGCAGCGATAACACCATGATTGCTGTTATGACTGATGAGCGCTTACGTGAAGCGCGTAACTATGCCGTCTCTCAAAACATCACAATCATCCGTAACCGTGTTAACCAATTAGGTGTTGCTGAACCACTGGTTCAACGCCAAGGTGCGGATCGCATTGTTGTTGAATTACCGGGTATCCAAGATACTGCTCGTGCGAAAGAAATTTTAGGTGCGACTGCAACCTTAGAATTCCGCTTAGTGAATACTGGCGTAGATAGCGCAGCAGCTGAAAGTGGCCGTATCCCAGGTGACTCAGAGCTTAAATCAGACCGTAATGGCGTGCCTTATGTGCTGTATAAGCGTGTTGTCTTAACGGGCGACCATATTACTGATTCTACATCTGAAACCGATGAAAATGGTTATCCGCAAGTGAGTATTAGCCTTGATAGTGCCGGTGGCTCAATCATGTCTGACTTTACTCGTGACAACCAAGACAAGCTGATGGCAACCCTGTTTGTTGAATACAAAGACAGTGGTAAAAAAGATGCCGCAGGTCGTGCGATTTTAGTTAAAGATGAAAAAGTGATTAACGCCGCGCGTATCCAAGCTCGTTTCGGTAGCAAATTCCGTATTACGGGAATTGATAACGCGAACGAAGCGCGTCAATTATCTTTACTGCTGCGTGCTGGTGCTCTGATTGCGCCAATCCAAATTGTTGAAGAACGTACTATCGGTCCAACATTGGGTATGCAAAACATCGAGCAAGGTCTGAAAGCCTGTATCGCGGGTCTGTTAGCCTCTATCCTGTTTATGATTATTTACTATCGTAAATTTGGTCTGATTGCGAGTAGTGCTCTGATGGCTAACTTGGTCTTAATCGTGGGTGTGATGTCTCTGTTACCAGGGGCGACACTGACTATGCCTGGTATTGCCGGTATCGTCCTAACCCTTGCGGTTGCCGTCGATGCCAACGTTCTCATAAACGAACGTATTAAAGAAGAACTTCGTAACGGACGCTCAGTGCAACAAGCGATCCACGAAGGGTATAAAGGCGCCTTCTCAAGTATTACCGATGCAAACTTAACGACCTTAATCACCGCAATAATTCTGTATGCAGTGGGTACTGGTTCGATTAAAGGCTTTGCGATTACGACAGCGATTGGTGTCGCAACCTCTATGTTTACAGCTATTGTTGGTACACGTGCAATCGTGAACCTGCTATACGGCGGTAAACGTATTAACAAGCTGTCAATTTAAGGAGCACGTTGTGGCACAGGATTATACTGTTGAACAATTGAACTATGGTCGTAAAGTCTATGACTTTATGCGCTGGGACAACGTTGCCTTTAGCATTTCTATCATTTTACTGATCGCTTCTTGTGTGATTATCGGTGTTAAAGGTTTTAACTGGGGACTCGATTTTACGGGCGGTACCGTCATTGAAATCAACCTTAGTCAGCCTGCTGATTTGGATAAAATTCGTGATAGCCTGTCTAACACGAACCATAAAGATCCATTAATTCAGAATTTTGGTAGCAGCCGAGACATCATGATCCGTTTACCGCCAGTTGAAGGCGTAGCGGGTCAAGAAGTCGGTAAAGAGATCATTACTATCATCAATAAAAACGTTGATGAGCAAGCGACGGTTAAGCGTATTGAATTCGTGGGACCAAGCGTAGGTGCTGAGTTAGCACAAACAGGGGCATTAGCGTTATTAACAGCGCTTATCTGTATCCTGATTTACGTTGGCTTCCGTTTTGAATGGCGTTTAGCGGCAGGTGCCGTATTGGCATTGGCTCATGACGTGGTGATCACTTTAGGTATTCTGTCTCTATTCCACATTGAGATTGATATGACTATCGTGGCGTCATTGATGTCAGTTATCGGTTACTCCCTTAACGATAGTATCGTGGTATCTGACCGTATCCGTGAAAACTTCCGTAAGATCCGTCGCGGTACACCTTACGAAATCATGAACGTCTCTTTGACCCAAACATTGAGCCGTACCATCATGACATCAGCAACGACATTATTAGTGGTTCTGATGCTGTATCTGTTTGGTGGCGCGATGTTAGAAGGCTTCTCACTGGTTATGTTAATCGGTGTGACGATTGGTACGATTTCATCTATCTATGTGGCTTCTGCATTAGCACTGAAGATGGGTATGAAGCGTGAGCACTTAATTCAGGCGAAAGTCGAGAAAGAAGGCGCAGATCAAGAGTCTTTATTACCATAACGAATACAGACACTCGTGTATCATAAACACCCTGCGGATAAATAATCCTCAGGGTGTTTTTCATTTCAGGTCTGAGTTACACTATCTACCCTACAAAAATAGAATCAGGAATTCCTATGCATTGCCCATTTTGCTCAGCTGTAGATACGAAAGTGATTGACTCGCGTCTGGTTGGTGAAGGCTCACAAGTGCGCAGGCGCCGCCAGTGTTTGGTTTGTCATGAACGCTTCACTACATTTGAAGTGGCGGAACTTGTTATGCCTCGGGTAATTAAAAGTGACGACATTCGCGAGCCTTTCGATGAAGAAAAGCTTAACAGGGGTATGTTGAAAGCCTTAGAAAAACGCCCTGTCAGTTCTGATGCTATCGATCAAGCCATAATTTCTATTAAATCCCACCTACGAGCGACTGGCGAACGCGAAGTTCCCTCGAAGTTAATTGGTAATTTGGTGATGGATGAACTCAAAAAACTCGATAAAGTGGCTTACATTCGCTTTGCTTCGGTCTATCGTAGTTTTGAAGATGTACGTGAATTTGGCGAAGAAATTGCCAAGTTACAGGACTAATACCGATGCTTGAACAAGACCATATCTACATGGCCCGAGCCTTTGAATTGGCAAAAAAAGGGCGTTTTACTACATCGCCGAACCCCAATGTGGGTTGCGTGATTGTGCGCGAAGGTGAAATTGTCGGCGAAGGTTATCATCAAAAAGCAGGAGAGCCGCATGCGGAAGTCCATGCACTTCGAATGGCGGGTGATAAAGCGAAAGGCGCGACAGCTTACGTGACTCTTGAGCCTTGTAGTCATCACGGTCGCACTCCACCTTGTGCAGAAGCATTAATTAATGCGGGGATCACTCGCGTCGTCGCTGCAATGCAAGACCCTAACCCTCAAGTGGCTGGCCGCGGCTTATTTATGCTATCCCAAGCGGGAATAGAAACTGGCAGCAATATTCTGTTGGAAGAAGCCGAAGCAATAAACCGCGGCTTTTTAAAACGTATGCGTACCGCATTCCCTTATATTCAATTAAAACTTGCCGCATCATTAGATGGCAAAACCGCATTAGCGGATGGGGAAAGCAAGTGGATTACTAGCCCTGCGGCGCGTAAAGATGTTCAAGTTCTACGTGCTCAAGCCAGCGCTATTTTAAGTACCAGTAATACCGTGCTTGCTGATGACCCTGCTTTAACAGTGCGCTGGAACGAATTACCTGCGGATGTTCAAGCGCAATACCCAGAAGAAACGCTGCGCCAACCTATTCGTATCGTGTTAGATAGACACAATCGCGTGAAACCCGAACATAAAGTGACGCAGCTAGACGGTGAATGCTGGCTAATTCGCCCAACGCCGGATACCACAGAAAAATGGCAGGGGAATGTCGAACAGCTTGCTATTCCTGCTGATGATAATGGCATCGACTTAGTGATTTTGATGATGCAATTAGCGAAACGTAATGTGAATAGTATTTGGGTAGAGGCGGGCGCTAAGCTTGCAGGTTCGTTATTAAAACTCGGTTTAGTCGACGAATTGATCGTCTATATCGCACCGAAATTACTTGGGGATACCGCCCGTGGGTTAGTGAGTCTCCCTGAATTAAGCGCATTATCAGATGCGCCTCAATTTGAATTTACTGATGTTGAAAAAGTCGGAAACGACCTTCGCGTCAGGTTACGGCCTGTATGGTAAATGTGTTTTTTTAGCGGTTTGCTGAAATTCACTCGTACGGTTACCTAAAGAATGTGATAAAATCCGCGCCCCGCGGGTTGTAATTAATATTTGAGGAAGATTATGAACGTAATCAAAGGTGTTGTTGCTGCGCCAAAAGCGCGTGTTGCTATCGCTATCGCTCGTTTTAACAACTTTATTAATGATAGCCTGCTGGACGGTGCTGTTGACGCGTTAGAGCGTATTGGCCAAGTTGCTCAAGATAACATCACCGTTGTTTGGGTGCCAGGTGCTTATGAATTACCACTGACCGTGAAAGCATTGGTTGAAACCAAAAAATATGATGCAGTTATCGCATTAGGTACTGTTATTCGTGGCGGTACTGCCCACTTTGAATTTGTTGCGGGTGAGTGCAGCTCAGGTCTGTCTCATGTTGCATTAAATAGCGAAGTTCCTGTGACTTTCGGTGTATTAACCACTGAAAATATCGAGCAAGCCATTGAGCGTGCTGGTACTAAAGCGGGTAACAAAGGTGCAGAAGCTGCACTGACCGCTCTCGAAATGATTAATGTGATTAAAGCTGTAAAAGGCAAATAATGCGCGCCATATCTCGGGCTCTGTGAGTTCGAGATATGCTGTGTAGTTTTTTTTATTTAAGGGGAATCTTGTGAAACCTGCTGCTCGTCGCCGCGCTCGTGAGTGTGCTGTACAGGCCATCTATTCATGGCAATTATCCGGTAATCCTATTGCCGACGTAGAATATGAGTTTATCGCTGAACAGGACATGTCTGACGTTGACGTAACCTATTTCCGTGAGCTGATTTCTGGTATTGCAAACAATGCTACAAAGCTGGACCAATTAATGTCACCTTACTTATCTCGTCAGTTAGAAGAGTTAGGTCAAGTGGAGAAAGCGATTTTACGTGTAGCAATGTATGAACTAAGCTATAGAGAAGATGTACCTTTCAAAGTTGCTATCAACGAAGGTATTGAATTGGCTAAAGTTTTTGGTGCTGAAGATAGCCATAAATTTGTCAACGGTGTGTTGGATAAAGCAGCGCCAGCGGTACGTCGTAAGAAATAAACTTAATCAGGTTCCCTCCTGTAATACGTAAGTCATAATGGGTAGGCTGGGTTCCAGTCTATCCTAGTACTTATGTCTGGCTTTTCAGTTTATTGACGAGCTAGGCATAGCGAAAATGGAAAATCTACCATGTCATATGGCGAATTTGACCTCATCGCACGTTTTTTTAATCGCCAACCTATAAACCGACGTGATGTTAATATCGGTATTGGCGATGATTGTGCGCTAATGACTATCCCTGAAAAACAGCAACTTGCTGTGAGTACCGACACCCTAGTTTCCGGTATTCATTTTCTACCCGATATCTCTCCCGCTGACCTTGCCTATAAATCCCTAGCTTCAAACTTAAGTGATCTTGCTGCGATGGGCGCTGATCCTGCTTGGGTCTCTTTAGCTATTACCCTACCGAGCGTAAACCATGAGTGGTTGCAATCTTTTAGCGATATGTTGTTTGAACAACTGAATTACTACGGAATGCAGCTGATTGGGGGAGACACGACCCGTGGACCAATGAGCTTAACCTATACTGTTCATGGTCTTGTGCCGACAGGCAAAGCGTTATCTCGCTCTGGTGCACGTAATGGCGATTGGATTTACGTGACGGGCACGTTGGGAGACAGTGCTGCGGGGCTTGCGATACTGCAAAATAGACTACATCCTGAAAGCCTAGAGCATAAGGAGTGGTTGATTGAGCGTCATTTACGCCCACAACCGCGTATTTTGCAGGGGCAGGCTTTACGCAATTTGGCTTCATCTGCGATTGATATCTCTGATGGGTTAGTGTCCGATCTCAACCATATATTAAAAGCGAGCGGTTGCGGGGCGCGAATCAATCTCGATGCGCTACCACAGTCCGATGCGTTGAAGCAGAACTGTTCTGTGGAGCAAGCAAGGATTTGGTCGCTAAGTGGTGGTGAAGACTATGAGCTATGCTTTACGGTACCTGAAATGAATCGGGGAGCCTTAGAAGTGGCGCTTGCTCATACGGGATCAGGTTTTACCTGTATTGGCCAAATCAAGCCTCAATCTGAAGGGATCAGTTATTTTTGTGATAACCAAGCTGTTGAGGTTGACCTCAAGGGCTTCGATCATTTTGTTTAGGAAAATGTCCATGGCGACCGCTCAAGAAAAAGCAGCAGCAAAAAAACGATTGAATATGCGTAATCCGTGGCACCTGCTAGCGACGGGGTTCGGAAGTGGTTTATCGCCAATTGTTCCCGGCACAATGGGCTCATTAGCCGCTATTCCATTTTGGTTGCTAATGGACAAACTCCCTGTTTGGAGCCTCTGGGTTATTATTGTCGTTGGATTCTGGTTTGGATGTTGGATCTGCCAACGCACTTCCGATGATATGAAAATTCATGACCATGGCAGCATTGTTTGGGATGAGTTTATTGGTATGTGGATCACGTTAATGGCGATCCCAGTGGTGAGTATCCAGTGGGTTCTCACTGGCTTTTTGATTTTCCGTGTTTACGACATGTGGAAACCTTGGCCAATCCGTATCTTTGATCGCCGAGTCAGTGGCGGCTTTGGCATTATGATTGATGACATTATTGCTGCCATATTTGCCTATGTGACAATTTGGCTATTAGTGCATTATCAGGTGATGCCTTTTTGATTTGAGCTAATTCCCTTCTTTAAAGATAAAAACATACCTTTTCTCGACAAATAAAGACCTAGTTAAATACTGGGTCTTTATTCTTATCC
>NZ_JAERJY010000045.1:0-23393 GCF_018257375.1 Providencia sp. JGM181
ATCTATTATTTATTTTCACTACGAAAATTAATTTCCTTTAAGATGGCTGGGGTACCAGGATTCGAACCTGGGAATGCCAGGATCAAAACCTGGTGCCTTACCGCTTGGCGATACCCCAATCTTAAATTCAATTTTAACCGAGAAGGAAAATGGTGCGGGAGACAAGACTTGAACTTGCACACCTTGCGGCGCCAGAACCTAAATCTGGTGCGTCTACCAATTTCGCCACTCCCGCAAATAAATGGTGGCTATGACGGGATTCGAACCTGTGACCCCAACATTATGAGTGTTGTGCTCTAACCAGCTGAGCTACATAGCCATCTTTTTTGCTTAACCTTCATCGGCGTTGCGGGGCGCATTATGCTAATTACAGGCAAGACAGTCAACAGCTTTTTGCACTATTTTTTAGAAAATGCGTCTGTTTGTTTGATGAATAATCATTTTGTCGATAAAGCCAGCAAAAAACAACCCCGAATTTGAAAAAATGTGATTTGTTATTATTAAGATGGTTAAAAATCACACTGGAATTTATTGCGCTATTTTGCTGTTTACCGATAAGAGAGAGCACAAAGTTAACTTTCTAATAATCTTTGGAGCAATTCCCCATTTAACATGGCGCGTTTTGTCAGCGCAAATGCACCAATTGCTGAATTATGAACCAGTTGCGAGGTAACAATCGGTAAGTTTTCACGGAAACCTTTTAATGCTTGGGTATCAATGCAGCTTTGAATGGCGGGTAATAGAACCTGCTCAGCTTCAGTAATGTCTCCGGCGATCACCACTTTTTCAGGATTAAACAAGTTAATAGTGATAGCGATGGCTTTACCAATTTGGCGTCCGACGTGTTGGATAACCTCGGTTGCCAGTGGGTCACCTTTATTGGCTGCTTGGCAAATATGGGTAATTGAACTGGTTTCAGGGGTTAATTGGCTCGCATAGCCTTGTTCTAAGCGCTGTTTCACGCGAGCTTCAATGGCTTGGTTGGAGGCGATGGTTTCTAAACAACCAAAATTACCGCAATGGCACAGGTCGCCTAGTGGGTCTACTTGGATGTGCCCAATCTCCCCAAGATTACCTCGATGATTAAGAAGGATCTCTTTATTAACGACTAAACCGGCTCCAGCGCCTCTATGAATGCGTACAAGAAGCGAGTCCTCACAATCTTGGGTAGCACCGAAATAACTCTCAGCGAGAGCTAGGCTGCGAATATCGTGCCCAACATAACAGGTGAGATTGAAATGCTGCTGTAGGTTATCAATCAGCTTCCAGTTATCCACTTTAATGTGTGGCATGTAGTGGACAATACCCGAATGCGGATTGACAAGTCCTGGCAATATCACCGAAATAGCAATCAGCTCACGGATGCGTCGCTGGTGCAGCGAGATAAAATCTTCAAGTGCCGCAATCAGTTTCTCTTCGACGATTTGCTGGGTGGGTTCTGTAATAGGGTAGTGACCGTCTGCCAGCATTTTGCCGCTAAGATCATACAGGGCGATTGTGGCATCGTAACGCCCCAAGCGTACGCCGATGGTGTGGAAATGTTTGTATTCGGAGACGATAGAGATAGCGCGACGGCCTCCGGTGGAGGCCTGCTGGTCTACTTCTTTGATTAAACCACGTTCGAGTAATTGGCGGGTGATCTTAGTGACACTCGCTGGCGCAAGCTGGCTTTGTTCCGCTATCTGAATTCTAGATATCGGTCCTTGTTGATCAATCAGGCTGTAAACGACAGCACTGTTGAGTTGTTTTACGAGATCAATATTACCAATTTGCTTTAGCGAGTGGCTTTGATTCATCAGCTAGTTACTCATTTTTATAGACTTCCTCTCCGTTTACATAAGTTGAAAGGACTTGGAAGTCTTGGTTAAAGGCAGTCAAGTTAGCCGTTTTGCCGGCTTCGATGGAACCTAATGTTGCCTCTACCCCAATGGCTCTTGCTGGGTAAAGGGTGGCCATTCTTAATGTTTCATCAAGAGGAATGCCAACATGTTCAACACTGTTTTTCACCGCATTAATCATGGTCAGGGAAGAGCCGCTCAGTGTGCCATTTTCATCGACACATAATCCATTGCGGTAGTATATGGTTTTACCTGCGAAGATAAAATGATCCATTTCACCTGTTTGGGGATCAATTCCCGCTGGTGCTGTCGCATCGGTGACTAAAACCAGCTTATCCCCTTTGAGTTGTTTACTATTGCGAATATTGGCCCATTGAACATGTAAACCATCCGCGATAATGCCCGCATAGACTTCAGGGGTATCGTAAATTGCGCCAACCAGACCAGGACCACGACCCGAAATATATGGCATGGCGTTGAATAGGTGGGTTGATGCGCGAATACCTGAGCGGAAGCCTTGACGCGCTTCTTCATAGGTTGCATTGGAGTGACCTGCTGAAACCACAATGCCAGCTTCGGTGAGCTGGTGGATAAAGTGTTGCTCAACGACTTCAGGTGCGAGCGTGATCATGCTAATTGCGTCAGCATGTGCTGCTAAGTAATCCATCATTTCAATTGATGGCTTACGGATAAATTCTGGGTTATGAGTCCCTTTTTTAATCAAATTAATGTAAGGGCCTTCAATATGTAAACCAAGCGCTTGGTTCTTATTCTGTTTCAGATATTCAGTCATGACATCAACGCCATGCTTCATCAGTTCATCTGAACAGGTAATGAGAGTTGGCAGAAAGCTAGTACACCCCGCACGCTCATTGGCTTTTTGCATGATTTCGAGGTTTTTCAATGTGACATTTTCTTCGTTGTCATTGAATTGCACGCCGCCACAGCCATTCACTTGGAGATCGATAAAGCCAGCCGATAGAATGGCACCTTTCAAATCTCTACGTTCGATATCGTGAGCGAGTTCGGATTCTGGGCACACCGCTTTGATGATTTCGCCATCAATAATGACTGCGTGGTTATCCAGTCTTTCGTGACCTGTAAAAATAATGCAATTAGTTAATGCGTACATAGCGTAAAACTCCTGACCGCGAGTAAAATGGGTCACCGACCCGCATCAGTATGGCGGGTCGGGTGTTCGATACTCTATCTATTTTAGGCGCTTTTAGAGACGCCAAAACAGAGGTGAGTATAAATTAATCAAATTGCTCTATATTCGAACATTCTAATTGTTTGAAATATTTGAGCGTTTTGACTTTCAATTCTAATGTTGCTGGCTCATCACAGACAATCAATGCTTTAGGATGTAGCTGCACACAGCTGATTGTCCATAAGTGGTTAACAGAACCTTCTACCGCAGCGTGAACGGCATCCGCTTTGTTTGCACCTGTCGCTAATACCATCAGTTCTTTCGCATCTAATAAAGTAGCAACACCCACAGTTAATGCATATTTAGGAACTTGATTGATATCGTTATCAAAGAAACGGGAATTAGCTTGGCGTGTTTCTGGCGTCAGCGTTTTGATTCGTGTTCTCGAACTTAAAGAAGAACCTGGCTCATTAAACGCGATATGACCATCATTACCGACACCACCCATAAACAGGTTAATTTGACCGTAGGATTTGATTTTGTCTTCATAGCGTTGACATTCAGCGTCGACATCAGGTGCATTACCATTGAGTAAATTGATGTTTTCAGCTTGGATATCAATGTGATTGAAAAAGTTTTGGTGCATGAACGTGTGGTAACTTTGTGGATGATCTTTTGGAATACCAATGTATTCATCCATATTAAATGTCACGACATGCTTAAAGCTGACTTTACCTGCTTTATATAAGGCAATTAATTCTTTGTAGGTGGCAAGCGGTGTTCCGCCAGTTGGTAAGCCTAGAACGAAAGGGCGTTCAGCTGTCGGATTGAATGCGTTGATTTTATCAGCGATGTACTGTGCGGACCATACGCCAACATCATGAGCATTATTTAATGGGATAAGCCTCATGTACTTTTACCTCTAGTGTTTCTTTAAATTTATACTTGTAGGACCCCAAATCTCAATTGTGTTGAACATTTTCAACATTTTCTTATGACTGAGGTACTTGGAGTATATACAGCAAATCATATAAAAAACTTATTTTTAATCATAAAATAAGTTTTCGAGAATAGCTACTAATTTAGTCAATATTAGGTTTCTTTCGTTGACATTTATCACAGTTTCCAGCTATTTATTTTGTATCGCGAAAAAATTCATCTATTCTATGAATTGCTATAATTAAGCGACTTCGGATATATTTCCGATGCGTGAAAATAAGATCCTGAAATGGGACAAAAATAGAGCGATACAAAGGGGGAGTTTGTGAATATTCTTAGCTACTTACAGCGGATTGGTAGGGCGCTTATGGTGCCTGTCGCCGTATTACCAGCCGCCGCAATCCTTATGGGGATTGGTTATTGGATTGACCCAGATGGTTGGGGCGCCAATAGCGCAATCGCTGCGTTACTGATCAAATCCGGTGCAGCCATCATCGACAACATGTCCGTGTTGTTTGCGATTGGTGTTGCGTACGGAATGTCTAAAGATAAAGATGGTGCAGCTGCATTAACTGGTTTTGTCGGCTTCTTAGTGGTGACAACACTGTGTTCGCCTGCGTCCTACTCAATGATTATGAGTGTGCCAGTGGAATCCGTCCCTGCTGCATTCAATAAAATCAATAACCAGTTCGTGGGTATCCTTGTTGGGGTTCTCTCTGCTGAACTTTACAACCGCTACAGTGGCGTTGAGCTGCCAAAAGCGTTGTCATTCTTCAGTGGTCGTCGCCTCGTCCCGATTTTAACCTCATTCCTGATGATCATCCTGGCATTCATTCTGATGTATGTTTGGCCGGTGGTGTATAACGGATTAGTGGCGTTCGGTGAAAGCATCAAAGACTTAGGTTCTGTTGGCGCGGGTATCTACGCTTTCTTTAACCGTCTATTAATTCCTGTTGGCTTACACCACGCACTGAACTCTGTATTCTGGTTCGATGTGGCGGGTATTAACGATATTCCTAACTTCTTAGGTGGCGCGAAGTCCATCGAAGCAGGTCTGGCAACAGTTGGGATTACGGGTCGCTACCAAGCGGGCTTCTTCCCTATCATGATGTTCGGTCTGCCAGGTGCGGCTCTGGCTATCTATCACTGTGCACGTCCAGAAAATAAAGCCAAAGTGGCTGGTATCATGATTGCAGGTGCGTTTGCTGCATTCTTTACTGGTATTACTGAACCACTTGAATTCTCATTTATGTTCGTTGCGCCAGTACTGTATGTGATCCACGCATTATTGACCGGTATTTCTGTCTATATCGCGGCAACAATGGAATGGATTTCAGGCTTCGGCTTCAGTGCAGGGCTGGTGGATATGTTCTTACAGACACGTAACCCACTCGCAACTCACTGGTATATGCTGATTGTTCAAGGCTTAGTCTTCTTCTGCATCTACTACGTGATTTTCCGATTCATGATCCGCAAATTCAACCTGTTAACGCCAGGCCGTGAAGTCAGCGCGGGTGATGAAACGGTTGATGGCTATGACGAAAACGTCAGCGATGCACACAGTGATGAAAGCGAAATTCAAAAAGAAGCTCGCCAGTATATTGCAGCAGTAGGTGGTAGCGACAATATCGTTAACATCGACGCTTGTATCACGCGTTTACGTTTAGGCGTAAAAGATTCAGCGGTAGTCAACGACCCACTAGCTAAACGTATTGGTGCATCCGGTGTAATCCGCCTGAACAAGCAAAACGTGCAAGTCATTGTGGGAACTCGTGCTGAACTAATCGCTAAAGCGATGACGGAAGTGATGGCAAAAGGCCCTATTGCGGCATCTGCGCCAGTTGCTGCTCCAGAAAAAAGCCAGCAAGCGGCACCAGAAAAAGCAAAAGGTAACGCGGTACTGTCATTAATCGCACCAGTTAGTGGTGAAGTTTACTCACTGGATCAGGTTCCGGATGAAGCGTTCTCTAGCCGCATCGTTGGTGATGGTATTGCTATCAAACCAACAAGCAGCGAAGTCGTGGCGCCTGCCGCAGGGACAATTGTGAAAATTTTCCCTACTAACCATGCATTCTGCCTCGAAACCGCGAATGGCGTTGAACTGATTGTGCATATGGGGATTGATACCGTTGCATTAAATGGTGAAGGCTGTGAGCGTTTAGTTGAAGAGGGTGCTGAAGTTGAAGCGGGTACACCGATTCTGAAACTCGACCTGCCATTCCTTGAAGCGAATGCAAAATCAATGATCAGCCCTGTTATCATCAGTAATATTGATGACTTCGCGGGTGTTGAGATTTTAGCGAAAGGTCAGGTTACTGCCGGTGAAACCGTTATTTATCACGTATTAAAATAATCTACGTATAGATAAAAAATACCGAGCAGTACCTAGGAAATGCCAGCTTAATCAGCTGGCATTTTTTTATCTAAATTATCCGTAATTAATATCCATAGCATTAATTCAACAAATATTAACTTCTAAGGTATTAATTCCTATATTAATCAATCATGTATTCGGTATAACCGAATTTAACTTTTTGGCACTTATTACTATTTTATTTCTCTTATGGCTTATTTTCTTTGAAGTAAATTTCCCTTGTTGGCGAGGCGAAAAATCATTTAAGGAAATCGGTTGGTTAAAGGAAGCTGTTTTTAAAGGAATAAATAAGATGATGTCAAAAATAACGCTCGTGAGTGAAGCTAGCGAATATGTGTTTCAAAAAATGAACCATTTTTTTCAATGTTCAGGGAATCCGATTCGCATTCGTAGAATGAACAAAGAGAATTTAAAGTATTGCAATATCAGCTCGTTAGCAATGGAAGAGCCTTTAGATTGGCTTGAGTATCAAGAAATTGTTATGACCAAAGAGAGCTTTAGTTTCTGTTTTAAACTTATTAGCCGTAACCGAATTTTAGTCCGAATACCCGATAAAGCAGCGGGAGGTTGTGTCTGTAGCTATGACCCTCATAGCCGTCGAGCGACAATTGAAATACTGCAAAATTTTGAGAAAAACAATAAAGCATTAGATGGAAAAATGATGGTTTACTCATTGCTGAGTATTTTATTTTTTCTCATCAAGGTAGGGGGAGAGGGGGTCTATATTAACAACCCGGCTAACGAAGATCTTCTTGACTATTATATTGATGAATTGGGTTTTCAGGACGTCTTTAAAGATGGCTGCCTACTGTATAGCACCAAGCAGCAACTGTTTAATCTCTTTGATGCGTTAAGGGAGCAGTGGAAACCCAAAGCAGGCCGAAACATAACAGACATACCTAATGAGAACGAAGAGCGATTTGCTGATGAATTTATGCGTTTGATTATCAGTGTCGCTCAAGCGATTAAGCAGATGCCCAAAGCGCCGAAAGGGGAATCTGTTGGGAAATTTGCAGAGGATTTTGATGTATGGCGAAAAAGTTAATTGATTGAATATATTGAGGCTTGTAACTCAAAGGTTATGTTTGTTAATTAATTTGGCGAAATCTCAAAGCGAGTTGTCAAATCTGCATAAGCACGGGACGGTTCTCAAGGATAAGATAAAAACTCAACCATCTTTGAGGATCATCCTGTGGATTTACTACTTTGTTTATTTGGTTTCATTTCAGGGATCACAACAGCGCTGTTCGGTTTCGGGGGCGGCTTTATTACAGTACCCCTGTTATATGCCTTAATTACCCTTGTTTGGGGACCTCGCCATGATGCCAGTGAAGTCGCGATGCAAATCGCTGTCGCTACGTCCACATTTGTGATGATTTTCTCATCAAGCTTGTCGAGCCGAGCACACTACCTGAAAGGGAATTTCAACTGGCAAATTATCAAACCTTTTATGCTACCTATTTCACTTGGCGGCATTTTAGGTGCGCTCATCGCGCTATCGGTAGACAGTGAATGGATCCGCTGGATATTTATCGGTTATCTCATTATCACTATTCTCGATTGCTTTATTCGCCCCGGATTTATGCAAACCCAATCAGAAGGTAATACGTTAATAAGAGGCAAATGCATTGAGGACACGCTCATCGGTACAGTGATCGGTACCGTCGCGGCATTTTTAGGCGTAGGGGGCAGTGTGATGACGGTACCTTTGATGCGTCGCCGTGGAGCGAGCATGTTGCAAGCGGCGGCATTTGCTAACCCGCTGACGTTACCGATGGCAATCACGGGCTCTTTGATTTACTTCTATTTTGCGATGGAAAAGCACCTTGAATTAGGCTCCGGCTTCTTAGGTATGATTTATATTAAAGGTGCCTTAATTTTGATTGCTACCTCGTGGCTAGGTATTCGCTTTGCTTCGTTTTTGATGCCCTACTTGAGTGATAAACGCCATGCTCAAAGCTATCCCATTTTACTGATGGTAGTTCTTGGGGTCATGCTATTCGTATAAATAGCCTATTTTTTGATAAAAATCCCCCTTTGCCATTGCTTTTGCCGACTAACCTTAATCAAACGGTTGTTTCTGGACGTATTATGGTAGAATATACTCGGTTACTATACGAATTTAGCGCGCTTTTGGCACTGAGGAACGATGACAATGAATGAGGCAGATGCTCGCCCAACTAACTTTATCCGTCAGATCATAGATGAAGATCTGGCGACTGGGAAACACACATCAGTACATACCCGTTTTCCACCTGAACCGAATGGCTACTTACACATTGGCCATGCGAAATCAATTTGCTTGAACTTTGGTATCGCGAAGGATTATCAAGGCCAGTGTAACTTACGCTTTGATGATACTAACCCGGTCAAAGAAGATGTTGAGTATGTGAACTCCATTCAAAATGACGTCCAATGGTTAGGTTTCCAGTGGAGCGGCAACATTCGCTACTCATCTGATTATTTTGATATTTTATACCAATACGCGATTGAGCTTATCAAAAAAGGCCTTGCCTACGTTGATGAATTAAGTGCGGATGAAATTCGTGAATACCGTGGCACATTAAAAGAGCCGGGTAAAAACAGCCCTTATCGTGAGCGCCTGATTGAAGACAACTTAGCGTTATTTGAAAAAATGCGCGAGGGTGGCTTCGAAGAAGGTAAAGCGTGTCTGCGTGCGAAAATCGACATGGCATCGCCATTTATGGTTATGCGTGACCCTGTGCTATACCGCATTAAGTTTGCGGAACATCACCAATCCGGTAACAAGTGGTGCATCTACCCGATGTACGACTTCACTCACTGTATTTCTGATGCGCTGGAAGGCATTACACACTCACTGTGTACATTAGAATTCCAAGACAACCGCCGCCTGTATGACTGGGTACTGGACAACATCACGATTGACTGCCACCCGCGTCAGTACGAGTTCTCTCGTCTGAACCTCGAATACACGGTAATGTCAAAACGTAAACTGAACCAATTAGTGACGGAAAAACACGTTGCTGGTTGGGATGACCCACGCATGCTGACTATCTCTGGTTTACGTCGTCGTGGTTATACTGCGGCATCAATTCGTGAATTCTGCCGTCGTATCGGTGTCACTAAGCAAGATAACAACGTCGAAATGGCGGCATTAGAATCTTGCATCCGTGATGACCTGAATGACTCAGCACCACGCGCAATGGCGGTTATCGATCCAGTTCGCTTAGTGATTGAAAACATGCCCGCAGGTGAAGAAATTCTGAAGGCACCAAATCACCCGAACAACCCAGAAATGGGAACGCGTGAAGTGCCATTTAGCAATGAGCTGTATATTGACCGTGCAGACTTCCGCGAAGAAGCTAACCGCCAATATAAGCGCCTGGTATTAGGCAAAGAAGTGCGTCTGCGTAATGCTTACATCATCAAAGCAGAGCGCGTAGAAAAAGATGCAGAAGGCAATATTACCACTATCTTCTGTACTTACGATGCAGGCACATTAAACAAAGATCCAGCTGACGGTCGTAAAGTCAAAGGTGTTATCCACTGGGTAAGTGCAGCACATGCACTGCCAGCGGAGATTCGTCTGTATGACCGCCTGTTTACGGTACCAAACCCAGCAGCTGAAGATGATTTCTTATCCGTGCTGAACCCAGAATCTCTGGTCATTCGCCAAGGTTTTGTTGAACCAAGCCTGCGTGATGCGCCAGCAGAAAAAGCGTACCAGTTTGAGCGTGAAGGTTACTTCTGCGCAGATAACAAACTGAGCAGTGCGGATAAGCTGGTGTTTAACCGTACGGTTGGGTTGCGTGATACGTGGGCTAAGATTGAGTCTAACTAAATCCTCGTTATACTTCGCGCTGTAGCGGCGTTGGCTGCACTCACTAATCCTAGTCACATAACTTATGTATGTTCCTAGGGATTAGCTGAATCCTCGTCATACTTCGCGCTGTAGCGGCGTTGGCTGCACTCACTAACCCTAGTCACATACTTATGTATGCTCCTAGGGATTAGCTCATTTGCCGCCTTGCTACAACGCGAATTATTTAGAGGATTGCTGAGATAGGTTTAAAAACAGCCTAAAAACAGCCTAAAAACAGCCTAAAAACAGACCTCCAATTACTGGGGGTCTTTTTATATCAAAATACCGTTGTGGGCGTAGCAGAACACCCACAGAAGATTCAACGTTGGTTTGTGAAGTCTTTCAATCCATAGACCAATGCTTCTACCCAAGCAGCATAATCATGACCACTTGACCATGAATGGAAGCTGGTTTTGTAGTGTTTATCTCGCAAAACATGTTCAAGCTCTTGGCTATTAAGCCAAATGCCGCCATCAGCACCTTGGTTTTCAAATAATCCTGCTTGTATCCAGAAACTGATCGGATAATGCGGCGATTGCTGATATTGACGAGTTAACCATCCTGGCTTTTCACCTTCAGGTGCCCACCAGTACGAGCCAGATAGGCTCAGCACATGACTAAATTGGTTTGGATATCGCAATGCGACCCAGGACGATGCTAATCCTCCATAACTTGCGCCAGCCACAATCGTCTTTTCATTATTTATTTCAATACCATTTTTGCTCACCCAAGGTAGCAGTTCCAGTGCCATAAAATCAGCAAAAGCTTGATTTGGAGGGAGTTCCTTGGAGCGACGTTTACTATCCAGACTATCTATAAAGACAATATTAATCGGGGGTAATTGATGATTAGCAATCAAACCATCAATTACATTGGCGGTGTGATATTTATCCTGCCAAATTTGACCATCAAACAAAAATAATGTCCAACTAACAGGCGTTGTCGCTTTTGGGCGATAAAGAATGATTTCCCGACTATTTCCAAGGAACTCACTTTTTAATGTCTGTCGAGTCAAAGAGCCATGACGTATAGGCTGCTTCATTGTATCGCGGGTAAAATACCGTGAGGGTTTTAAATCAAGTAAAGATGAAGTGTTCCACTTATCATCATTTTCTATACTCATAGTCGTGGGATTTAAAGGATCGGCTTGTGCAGTGACCAAAATCGCACGGCGTTGTTCACGCGCATTGCCATCTACTTTAGGAACGTCAGGTGCCAATTGATATTGCATACGCGTATCTGTGGGTACCACGTAGCTGCGAAACCAAACATCGGAGTCACCCAGTTTAAACATGGGATCATGATCGCCTGCCGGAGACCCTAAAATGAACACATTACCGCGTGCTGCACGCCACAAAAAAGTGACTCGTTTATGAGATGTATCTACGGGTTCAATTAAAGGCGTACCGATGAGTTGCTGTTTTTTCCAAAATGCATCTGTTGTTCCTCCTGCTGCCAGCTCCTTTGCGAGTTGCTGTAAAGTAGGACTGACTGGATTAAGTTTTCGCATGCGATTGAGTGGCTGAGTTTCTGTCATTTGCCAGTTAAACTGCCATTTACTACCGTTACTTCCATATAACATTAATGATGAAACTTGCCCTGCCGGGGATGAAAAAAGTAGCGATTTTTCTCCATCAGCAGGTCCTGCTTCCAATAATGTGCGTAAATGATGGTTTTGCTGGTCGAGCAATTGTGCTCCTGTTGCCCCTTTTAGTGTGGCAGAAATATAGTTTTCATTAAGCGCTGGAAGCACAAAGCAAACCTTACCTTCGGTATCGAATACACCTTCTTGAACCCCTTGGAGAGGTAGTTCTGTGCAAGGCGCAGCTATTGCAGGTACTGCACTTAAAGCGGCCATTACGTAAAGCAAAACAGACTTCATGAGCCCTCACTTTCAAGTTAATCGTTATTATTAATGAGATAGCAAAGGCTATATCTCAATTTGACATAACCTTTGTTCTTACTCGTTGTTTTACCAAGTGTAATCAAACGTGATAGTACCAGTTCGGCCTATGCCATAAAAGCAGGCATCACTCATACCACAGGATGAAACATAATGTTTATCCATTAAGTTATTAACGTTTAACTGTATCGTCGCGCCTTTCAAAGAGGGTGAAATATTGGCAAGTTCATAGCCAACCATCGCATCGTAAAGTGTTACCCCAGGCACAGAAAAGCTATTATCCGCCCCTGCTTTGCTGGATCCGATATAACGCACTCCCGCTCCGGCTTTCAGTCCATTCAGCATCCCTGAGTTTTCTTCATATTGCCCCCAGACAGAGGCCATATTTTTAGGGATTCGAGGAAATTCTTTTCCTTTTTCAGCACTGTTTGACGTTTCAAGCACTTTGGTTTTGGTATATGAATATGCTGCTGTAACGGCAAATTTGTCGGTAAGCTTACTGTTTATTTGGGCTTCCACACCTTTACTTTCACCCTTGCCGATTAGCGTCATATAACCTAATTCAGAATCGTATTTGGGAATGTTTTTTTGCTCGATATGATAGAGAGATAAGGTCGCCAGCGTTTTTTGGTCAGGGGTGAGGTACTTGATACCGATTTCTGTTTGTTTTGCTGTTTTAGGATCAAACGGTTTACTTTCTGGCTTTCTGTTGGTTGCAAGGTTTGGTTCAAAAGAGGTGCTGTAGCTAATATAAGGGGAAATACCGTTATCAAATGAGTATAACAATCCAACTAAGCCTGTTAATTTACCATCATTTTGTTGTGATCTGTCACTGATCGTTCTGTCAATCGTTTTGACTTCAATCCAGTCATATCGGGTGCTAGCTAATAAGTTCCAGTTATTCCATTCGATTTGGTCTTGAATATAAATACCGATTTGATCGCTTTTTTGCAGCTGGTCGGTGAATAGTGTCTGCTTGGATTCATCAATTTTCTGGTATTGGGGGTTACGCCAATCAATATCATAATTGCCGCTTCTGTCACGCCAAAACTGTTTATCCTCTTTAGTCCATTTGTAATCGACGCCGACTAATAGTGTTTGATAAAGCCCCCCATTATTAATGTCGAAATTTAAATGGGTATCAACGCCAAATGTATTGAGTTTCGTTTTTTCGCGCTGAGCCATTCGTTTTAGTACATAAGGATAGTTTTTAGCTTCACTTGCTAAGGTATTAAATACTAAGTAATTATATTTTTCATCAATCTCTGCATAGCGTGCTTTTTGTACCAATGAAATTTTATCACTAAAATTGTGTTCAAATTCATACCCGATACTATGTTGTTTTTGTTTGGAAATATTATAGTCAGGATTGCTTATATTGAAGTCTTGCGGAATTTTTCCTTCCGGGGTTGATTCAAGCGTGCCAACTTTAGGAAGAAAATTTCGGTAACCATTTTTCGGTGAGTTTTGTAAGTAAGCCAGAAGAGTGAAAGTAGTGTCTTCATTTAGGAATGATATGGCGGGAGCGATGGCATATTTTTCTTCTTCATAGTCTCGAACCTGAGTGTCTTTCTTTTTTGCTAGGCCATTTAAACGGTAGAGGATATTTCCATCATCCGTTAGCTTGCCACCCAGATCAAAAAATCCTTCCGTTTTATTTCGATTACCGACCCGTAGCTGAATTTTATTGATGCTCTGCGCGGTTGGTTTTTTGCTTGTCATGGCAATAACCCCACCAGGGCTTATTTGCCCATACTGCACAGATGCCGGTCCTTTAATCATCTCAATTCTGTCCAGAAACCAAGGCTCGGTTGTCCCCATTGACGAGGACGCATTTCCGCCAAAAGGAATGCCATCTAGAATTTTGTTCGCATAATCAAAACCGCGACTGAATACCTCATCATTGCGATTCGAATCACCACGGTATTCGGTAACCACACCGGGTGTATACCTCAGTGCATCCACAACGGTTTCTGCCGCTCTGTTTTCTATTTGGGTTTTGGTCACCACATTCACCGTCTGTGGTATTTTCATTATCTGAGTTTCATTCTTCGTTGCAGAAGACGTCGTTGTTGCAGTATATGAATCACTTGAGCTTGGTGTAGTCACAACCAGAACATCAGTTGCTGAAGCTGCGAATGGCGAAACTATTAACAGTGATAGCGCTGATAGCTTATTTTTATTTAACATAGCAATACCTGTTCATCCCTATTTTCAACGTGAAATTTAAGACGGTATGGAAACCTAGCAGTGCAAGTTTTCACACGATGGATATTTTTTTGATTTGGTCAGGAGGGTATAAAAGTGAATTTCTTTTTACCGTTCATACTTACACCGATGTATTCTTCGATATCTCTGGCATAAATATATCTGAATTAAACCAATGTACTCTTAATATGAGAGTTTAAAATTTTTAGATTAAAAACATAGAGATATGCGAGTTTGTGCATTGACACTCTATTGTTTTTCAAACTCAACCCTCATAGTCTATATGATAATAATAATCATTTGAATATATATGATAATAATAATCATTAAGAATAACATATGGTAATTAATTAGTTTTTTATGTTTTAGAAAGTCAGCATTTCAATCAAATTGCTCTTTGCTCCATGAGGCAACTATCAACTCATTCCATCAGCACATCTAATGCTTCGGTCTGCATAGGGTTATAAGATTCGGATTGTGATTGGCGGATATATTGGGTCAGAAAAAACTGACAAATAAAGCGCCCGCTAGCTATTGGGGGCGCTTTATTAATAGGGGGGATAGAGCGGGTTATTTGGTTGGTTTATCGACGTTATTTTTCAGTAAATCATGCAGATACTGATTGGCGCTGGTGACTTTACCTTGGGCATCGGTGACTTGGTACTCTTCTCCGGTGATAGAAGATTTTGATGCCACATTGTCAATAAACTGCTCTGTTGTCTGCAAACGCTTTTCGGTTTTACCCAGCTTTAAACGCAAATGGGATTCAGCTTCTGGTGCGGAATGACCGGAACCATTACGCGTGAAGGTTAAATTCTGCTGCTTACCCAGCTCTGTTAACAACGCTTCAGTACGCATTTTCTCTTCAGGGCTTAGCGCAAGGGCTTTGGTGGTGACGAAAATAGTTAAAAGAATCACTAAGATGGAAGCAAAACGGCGAGAGGCTTGAGTCAGTAACGATTGCACAGGAAACGCTCCGATAAGTTAAGATTGGAGAGATTATAGGCAGCCGCGATGAATAAACTATCAGTAATAGTCTGAGAATCACGCTTTAAGACAAACTTAGGTTTTAAAGGTATAAGTTAAGGCATAAAGCGGTAGCCAATTCCCGTTTCAGTTAAAAGATGTGCGGGGCGAGCTGGGTCATTTTCCAACTTCTGGCGTAAATGCCCCATATAAATGCGTAGATAATGATTATGTTCGACGTAACTCGGTCCCCAGACTTGCAGCAACAAATGGCGCTGAGTGAGCACTTTTCCGCTATTGGCGACGAGTTCGCTGAGTAACCGAAACTCAATGGGGGTGAGGTGCAGCTCTTCACTGCCTTTAGTCACGATACGGTTAATAAAATCCACGGTGACATCGCCAAATTGAAAAGTCGGGCTTTCTTGACCCGCTTTACCAAAGCGACGTAAAGCGACTCGGACACGGGCAAGCAACTCGCTAATGCCAAAAGGTTTTGTTAAATAATCATCGGCACCTGCATCGAGAGCGGCCACTTTCTGGGACTCTTCTTCACGAGCAGAAAGTACAATCAACGGAATACTGCTCCATTGGCGTAAATCACGGATCAAATTCAATCCATCACCATCAGGTAATCCGAGATCTAAAATCACTAAATCAGGCTGACGAGTGCCTGCTTCTATGAGCCCTCGCTGGTAATTTTCAGCTTCAAAAATTTTCCAGCCTTCACCCTCCAGCGCTAATCGAACAAAGCGGCGGATCTCTTTTTCATCTTCAATGATCAGGATTTGATGGGAACTCACAGTTTGCTAAGTGCTCCTAAATTTCGTTTTCGCTTTCGTTTTCAATCTCGGGTAACGGCTTTAACGGCAAAATAAAATGGAAGCTGGCGCCACCTTTTTCATTATTTTCAGCCCAAATTTCCCCTTCATGGAGATGGATAATAGCACGACAGATAGCTAAACCTAAGCCAACTCCCGGAATTGCCGATTCTTTTTGTGCGCGGGAAAATTTATCGAAAATGGTTTTTTCTTGCCCGTCGGGAATCGCATTGCTGGCATCCCACACTTCGATATGGGCTTTTTGTGATTCGATAGACGCACGAATACCAATCGGCGTATCGCTATCACTGTATTTTATGGCATTTTCGAGCAAGTTAATGATAACGCGCTCAATCAAGTTACCGTCACAATACAAGAGTAAATCGGCTGGAATATCAATATCAAGTGGGTGACTATCTAAAGTGTAGTCCAAGATGCGAACTGCGCTGCTCGTAATTTCTTGCAGAGATTCCCATTCCAAATTGGGGTGGATCCCCCCAGATTGTAAGCGAGCCATATCCAATAAATTGTTCACTAAGCGCGAAGTGCTTAACACCTGTTGGCGCATCTGGCTGACTTGTGCGGTGAGCGGTGAATTTTCGGCTGATAACTCCAACATCAAAATTTCGCTTTGACCAAATAAAACAGTCAGTGGCGTTTTGAGATCATGGGATAGGGCTGCCAGCAGTGAATTTCGTAATTGCTCCCGTTCAACATCCAATTTGGCTCTCTCTGCTTGTTTGGTCAGTTGCAGGCGGGAAAGGCTACTGGCGATTAATCCGGTAAAGGTTTGCAACATACGTTGCTGCTCGGGGATCAATAATTGGCGAATATTACGCGGCTCAATGGCAAGCACAGCAAGGGTTTCATCCGCCGTCGTGATGGGCTGTAATTGGTACGGCACGCTGGGAAGTGTGTCCGTCCCTGCACCGGCGGGCTGACGTTTATCGAAGCTCCATTTTGCGATAGCTTTGTCGATTTGCAACTGGCTATAACCTTCGCACTGTAATGGCGTGAGTTGGTTGTTTTCATCAGGGAGTAACAAACAGGTTTTTGCCTGAAAGGCGTTGTTTAAAAAGTGGTAGCCTGTTTTGCCGATATCTTCCGTACTGAGGGCTTGACCTAACTCTTTGGTCATTTCATATAAATGGCGCGTGCGTTGTTCTCGATAACGGGCAATTCTTGCCTGATAGCGCATACCCGCGGTGAGATTCCCGACAACCACCCCCACAATCAGCATTACGGTAAAAGTCACCAGATACTGCATATCCATAATGGCTAACGAAAAATGGGGCTGGACGAAAAATAAATCGAAACTGATCACGTTGATTAACGCGGCGAAAACAGAAGGGCGACGACCGTAAAATAGCGCGACTAATACTACGCCCAATAAATAGAGGGTGACTAAGTTGGCTTTATCCAGCGCCAATAAAAAGGTTCGAGAGAATAGGGTAATGGCTGCACACATGGCGATCGCCATTAAATAGCCATTGACATCAGAGCGCCATTTTTCGGTAAACGGCTTTCTTTCAGGCTCTTTATCCCAGTCGCTTTTTTCTTCAAGGGCGACAATGATCAAATCTAAATCAGGTCCGAGTTTACCGAGTCTATCGGCAAAACCTTGGCGTAAATTGAATTTATACCATTTGCGGTGTTTATCGCGTCGGCCGATCAAAATTTTACCGAGATTATGTTCCCGTGCGTAGCGCAAAATGGCTTTTTCTTCATTAGGATCAGAAAGCGTGGTAGTTTCCGCACCTAAATCTTGCGCTAACCTCAAGGCTTTTAAAATAGCACGGCGCTGATTTTCAGGAAGTTGGTGTAATGTTGGCGTCTCTACATACACCGCATGCCAAACACTGCCGAACTTAGCGGCAAGGCGAGCAGCAGCGCGAACCAGTTTTTCATTGCCCGTATTATGCCCGATACACAGGAGTAACCCATCGCGGGTATGCCAAACGGGGGCTTCACCTTTACCATCGCGAAATTCACGCATTTGATCATCAACGCGATCAGCCGTGCGGCGCAGGGCTAATTCCCGTAAAGCAATTAAGTTTCCTTTGCGGAAGAAATGCTCGATAGCGCGTTCAGCCTGCCCCGGAATATACACTTTGCCTTCTTTTAAACGTTGGCGAAGGTCATCTGGAGGCAAATCCACTAAAACCACTTCATTGGCGGCATCAAAAATATGGTCAGGCACCGTTTCACGCACGCGGATACCGGTGATGCTGCCGACAATGTCATTTAAGCTTTCAATATGTTGAACGTTAACGGTGGTGAGAACATCAATACCCGCATCCAGTAATTCTTCAACATCCTGCCAGCGTTTAGGGTGGCGGCTGCCATTTGGATTACTGAAGGCAAGTTCATCCATCAAGATAATGGCAGGATGCCTTGCCAATGCTGCATCAATATCGAAGGCGTGCAGGCGACGCCCTCGATGACTGATTTTTAATGGAGGAAGTTGCGGGAGCCCATCCAGCAGCGCGGCGGTTTCTTCTCGTTCATGAGTTTCGACCACGCCAATCAGCACATCTAACCCTTGTGCTCGAAGGCGTTGCGCTTCTTGCAACATGGCGTAAGTTTTCCCGACACCAGCACAAGCACCGAAGAAAATCTTAAGCTTGCCACGTCCACTTTCGTTTGCCTTTACCAACAGGTCATCTGGGTTTGGGCGGATAGGCTCCTGATTATTCATAACTGACCTCAGTGATTTTGACTGTTAGCTTCCCGTTGATAGGTATCAAGGGCAAGGTTTAACTCTAATACGTTGACAACGGGCTCACCTAAGAATCGAAACAGGGGAGATTGAGTATTGTCAGAGATAAGCGATTTTACCTTGTCTATCGATAACTGTCTGTTTTTAGCAATACGCGGTGCTTGATATAACGCAGCGGCAACCGAAATATGGGGATCTAGCCCGCTGGAAGAGGCGGTCAGTAAATCCACAGGCAGAATATCACCACCATCGGGTTCATGCTGTTTCAATGCGACCGAACGCTCAGTCAATTCTTTGGTTAACAGTGGATTACTGATAGCAAGGTTACTGCCACCGGAAGCCAGTGCGTTATAGGGCATTTCTACGGTCACGGACGGGCGACCATAAAAGTAATTGTCATTTTGGTAAGACTGCCCAATCAACGATGAACCGATAATGCGATTATCTTGTAGGATCAGTGAACCCATCGATTGAGTTGGAAAAATGACATTAGCAAGCCCCGTCACGAGTAGCGGATAAGCAATCCCAGTCACCAGCGTTAACAGAACTAAAATCATCAATGAAGAACGAAACATGCTCATAATAGGCTCCTTAAATACCAAACAAGCTGATGAACATATCGATAAGTTTGATCCCCACAAATGGGACAATCAATCCACCTAACCCGTACAGGCTCAAGTTACGCTGTAAAAGTGATTGAGAACTCATTGGGCGATAATTTACCCCTTTTAATGCCAGTGGAATTAAGAACACGATAATCAAGGCATTAAAAATAACCGCCGACAGCAATGCCGAAGCTGGTGAGTGCAAATGCATAATATTCAAGGCATTGAGCTGTGGCCATGTGACCGCAAAACAAGCTGGAATAATCGCGAAGTATTTGGCGATATCGTTGGCAATACTGAATGTGGTTAATGAGCCGCGAGTCATCAGCATCTGTTTACCAATGTGCACCACTTCAATCAGCTTGGTTGGGTTGGAATCTAAATCCACCATGTTACCGGCTTCTTTCGCCGCTTGTGTGCCTGAGTTCATGGCAACCGCCACATCCGCTTGTGCTAATGCCGGGGCATCATTGGTGCCGTCTCCAGTCATGGCCACTAAGCGACCTTCCGATTGATATTGGCGGATTAATGCCAGTTTTGCTTCTGGAGTGGCTTCAGCTAAGAAATCATCCACCCCTGCTTCTGCTGCGATTGCCGCCGCGGTGAGGTGGTTATCCCCCGTGATCATCACAGTTTTGATCCCCATCGCACGCATTTGTGCAAACCGCTCTTTCATGCCGCCTTTGACGATATCTTTGAGCGCCACTACGCCGAGCACCGTTTGGCTATCCACCACGACTAACGGTGTTCCTCCTGTCTGCGCCACTTGTTCAACAAGTTTGTCGGCTTCGACAGGGAATTTTCCGTGATTTGCTTCAACATAACGGCGAATAGCGTCAGCAGAACCTTTGCGGATCATGCGTTCGCCGACGTTTACACCGCTCATGCGCGTCATCGCAGAGAAGGGTACAAAGGTGGCGTTCATAGCGTGAATATCGCGCTCACGTAAATTGAATTTCTGTTTTGCGAGTACCACAATACTGCGCCCTTCAGGGGTTTCATCCGCCAGTGAGGAGAGTTGAGCGGCATCCGCTAATTGTTGCTCCGAAACTCCACTTAACGGTAAAAACTCAGAAGCTTGACGGTTTCCGAGGGTGATGGTGCCCGTTTTGTCCAGTAACAGGACGTCAACATCTCCCGCGGCTTCCACAGCACGTCCGCTGGTGGCAATCACGTTAGCACCCAGCATGCGGCTCATGCCAGCTACCCCAATGGAAGAGAGTAGCCCGCCAATGGTGGTAGGGATCAAACAGATAAGCAGGGCAATTAGTACAATGATAGACACTGCGCCACCTGCACCCGCATATTCAGTAGCAAACAAGGTGAATGGATACAATGTTGCACAGACTAAAACAAAGATAATGGTCAGTGCGGTTAATAAGATAGTGAGCGCGATTTCATTTGGCGTTTTGCGGCGCTGTGCACCTTCAACCATAGAAATCATGCGGTCTAAGAATGTTTCACCCGGGTTAACTGTACATTCGACGATCAGCCAGTCAGAAAGTACGCGAGTTCCCCCTGTGACTGATGAAAAATCGCCACCGGACTCACGGATCACCGGCGCGGATTCGCCTGTAATGGCACTTTCATCCACTGATGCGCCGCCTTCAATCACTTCACCATCACAAGGGATGGTTTCCCCTGCGCGGATCAAGACGATATCGCCTTTGCGCAGTTGGTCTGAACTGACCATTTCTTGCGGCGCATCAAGAGAGGCAGTCGCCAGTTTAGTTGCACGGCTTTGCTGTTTGACGCCTTTTAAACTCTGAGCTTGAGCCTTACTACGACCTTCCGCTAAAGCTTCTGCAAAGTTGGCAAACAGCACCGTAAACCATAGCCATAAAGTGACCATGCCACTAAACCAAGCATTGCCTTCACTATAGCCAGCGACCATCGCTATCCATAATAAAGTCGTAATAATACTGCCGATGTAAACCACGAACATGACTGGGTTGCGCCATTGTGCTTGTGGTGTCAGCTTTTTAATGGCATCAATTGTCGATTGGCGAACCAGTTTGCTATCAAATAATTGTGTTTTTTGATTTTTCATTTTTTCACCCTCATTATGCCGCTAACCAAATTTGCAGATGTTCCGCGATTGGCCCTAACGCAAGCGCAGGGACAAAAGTCAGCGCACCAATGAGAAGAACTGTCATGATTAATAAACCGATAAACAGTGGACCGTGTGTCGGCAATGTCGCAAGGCTGGCGGCTTGTGGTTTTTTCACTGCCATAGAGCCTGCAATCGCTAATACAGGGAAAATCACACCGAAACGCCCGAGGAACATGGCGAGTGCCAACATGACGTTGTAATACGGCGTGTTAGCGCTTAATCCCGCAAAGGCGCTACCGTTGTTGTTGGCGGCGGATGAGAAGGCGTATAGCACTTCGCTAAACCCGTGAGCGCCCGGGTTAAGAATGCCGGCACGTCCTGCTTCGGTCATCAGTGAAATTGTGGTGCCGAGTAGCACTAAAGTTGGCGTGACAAGGATTGCCAGTGCCACCATTTTCATTTCACGCACTTCGATTTTTTTACCGAGGTATTCAGGAGTACGACCAATCATCAGCCCCGCTAAGAACACGGCAAGTAGTACAAACAGCAACATACCGTATAAACCTGAACCAACGCCCCCAAAGACCACTTCACCGATTTGCATCAGCCACATAGGAACCATGCCACCTAATGCGGTGTAAGAATCGTGCATTGAGTTCACAGCGCCACAAGATGCAGCGGTGGTGACAACGGCGTATAACGCAGATCCTAATGTGCCAAAGCGGTTCTCTTTCCCTTCAAGGTTAGCGGTACTGCTTGCGTGCAACTCACCTAAGAATGGGTTTCCAACATACTCTTCATGGATCACAACGGCGGCGGCAATCACGAAAATAATCGCCATTGCCCATAACAGGGCGTGACCTTGCTTGTTATCACAAACGGTACGACCAAAAGCAAAGCAAAGTGCCGTTGGAATAAGGAAGATAGCCAGCATTTGTACAAAGTTACTCAATGCCGTTGGGTTTTCAAATGGATGGGATGAGTTAGCCCCAAAGAATCCGCCGCCATTAGTGCCCAATAATTTGATGGCTTCTTGGGATGCAACAGGGCCCATTGGTAAAAGTTGCGGCGCACTATCAAGGTTGTTACTCAAAACATAAGGGGAGAAGTTTTGAATAACCCCTTGGCTGACAAAGAATAACGCAAAGATAATGGCTAATGGCAGCAGGAGATACAGCGTGATACGCGCTAAATCAACCCAAGCATTACCAATCGTTTTGCTGCCGTGGCGTGAGAATGCACGAATAAGTGCAAACACGACGGCTATCCCTGTCGCTGCCGAAAGGAAGTTTTGTACGGTTAACCCGACCATTTGGCTCAGATAGCTCAGGGTATTTTCCCCGCTATAAGATTGCCAGTTGGTATTGGCCACAAAACTAATTGCTGTGTTGAAGGCTAAGTCCCAGCTCATTCCCGGATAATGTTGAGGGTTGAGCGGTAACGAGCCTTGGCACATTAAAATGACGAAAAGTAAGCCAAAACCTAGCAGGTTAAACAGCAAAATGGCGATGGCATATTGCCAGTAATTCATCTCAGGGAGATCGCGCCCCACTTGTTTGATGCCGCTTAATCGCCAAAATACGGATTCACTTTTGGCAATCGTACGTGGCATATCTCCATCGATAAGATACGCAATGAAGTTGCCGAGTGGTTTTGCTAACAGCATCAGAACCAGTAAAAAACTGGCGATCAATAAAAACGCATTGGTGGCCATATCAGAAATTCTCCGCGTTGAGCAGGGCATAAATCAGATAAACCAGCAGTACAACAACAAGAACTGCCCCAGAAATGGAAAGTAGTGACATTGTTATCTCCTTATTATTTCCATTGCGCTAGGTTAGGCATTTGCTTGTAAAGAAGCTGATAAAAAAACAAGGTGGGGTGTAAAAATAGTATAAAAATGCCCAATTAAAATCGCCTCGTGATGATTGAGGAATTATCTAAGTATAGTTTGTTAATGGAATGTGATTTATTTG
>NZ_JAERJY010000046.1:0-23059 GCF_018257375.1 Providencia sp. JGM181
GAGACAGAGCCTAGTGATAACCATTACCTTTTGTTTGTCGATGTATCAATGGATGTCTTTAACGGAAATTTTCTTTTTTTGACAGAATAAACTTAGCAATATGTGCCAATATCTATACCAGATAAAGTTAATATCAGTTTGAGATTAATTGTCTACAACACAGATGGTGTGTGATCTAAAGGAACTAATTTAACATAGTGATGGATGGAAATTCATACACTTACTTATCTACATAGGTTTAAGTTAATCTTAAAAAACCTTTATGCTAAAGTATTCGCGAATATTATTTTTTAGGGAACCGCCCAATGGCACAGCTATATTTCTATTATTCTGCGATGAATGCGGGTAAATCGACTTCATTATTACAATCTTCCTATAACTATCACGAACGTGGAATGCGTACGCTGATTTTTACCGCTGAAATCGATAACCGCTTCAGTCAAGGTAAGGTATCTTCGCGGATCGGTTTATCTGCGGATGCGTTATTATTTTCGCCTATAACGAATATGGCAAAAATTATCAAAAACGAGAATAATGCTCAAAAAGTACATTGCGTACTTATTGATGAATGCCAATTTCTGACAAAACAGCAAGTAGAGCAATTATGTGATGTCGTCGATAATTTAGACATTCCGGTACTCTGTTATGGTTTACGAACGGATTTTTCCGGAGAGTTGTTTGCAGGAAGCCAATATTTATTAGCATGGGCAGATAAACTCGTTGAGTTAAAAACCGTCTGCTACTGTGGACGTAAGGCAAATAAAGTTTTACGGATTGGTGGTGATGGCATCCCAGTATATGAGGGGGATCAAGTGGATATCGGCGGGAATGAAAAGTATATTTCAGTTTGTCGAAAGCATTACTCAGACGCTATCAAGCAAGCTCAATTAATGAATAGCGGTGCAATTGAAAAAATACCGTTTAACTTCAAATAATCATTAATTAAGATTAATGAGTTATATAGTTTACAAATAGGAATATCAGATTATTAAGATATTTTTGTCAAATAAAGTAAATGAATTAATAAAATACTCAGCTCGCTAGTTCTTAAAAGGGATGCATGGCAGATAAAGTTTCAGCGTTCATAGAATAAAACCGGATTGAGTGAGATTTGATAAGCCTCATGTTTTTAACATGGGGCTTTCTTTTTATGCCAGTTTAATTTCACACTTTGGCACATATCATATAATCAAAAAATGCAAATTTACTCGAAACTGTAGGGCGTAATGAAATTTAGCATTTCAGCATTTAAAAACGGTCGTTGTAATGAAAACTTCAAACTATCATCAATGGCGAGTGTGATTGCAGGAAACCCCAACATCGTCAATAAAAACAAAAATAGAGAAAAGCGCACCAATCAAATGGGAATTATTGACTTATTTACTCTTAACTGACGGATAAATAATAATGTCAGAGAGACCACCAAAATCATTAATCATCTGCCAACTAGCTTGGGAAATATGACCTTGTAGACCAGTGATTTCAGTATCACTAAATGGCGTGAGGATTAGGCTTTTTCTATAGTTTTGCTGGTTATATTTGAGGTTTACCACCGTGAGATAATAGGGGGTAGGGTTATTAAACACCCATTGTTTTCCCTGTTTTTTTAGAGTCACTTGCTGAAATACTGCATTATTAGGCACTGCCAGTTGATTAGGGCGGTAAAAGACTTTAATCACGATATTCGTCACAAACGAGCGTTTGGCATCATTTTTCTGTTCATTAGGATGCTTTTGGGCGGGAATAGCCCGTGTATTTAAAAAGAACAGAGATTCTCTATCTACGGGTAATTCCCTTTCATTTTTTAATAATACATGAGCACTAAACTTACTATTTGCATCTAATCTGAACAGTGGTGGTGTCACAGCAAAATAAAGGGATTTGGCACCTTCAAGTTGTTCAGTTACAGAGATCTGAATTAGATAGGGGTTCAAATCATCATTCACAATGGTAAATGTAGCATTGGATTTAGTGCTATTTAGGATTAATCGAGTTTGTTCCAAACGCAAGTCAGCACTGTAAGCAAAAAAGCTTACTATGAATAAAAGTATGTAGGTAACGCCAGCCAGTTTTTTCATATCAGCTTATTAATCCACAATAAAGGAAAAATCATTGTCGATTGGAAAGCATCAATTTGCGGAACGCATATTTTTCCAGATGGACACCTAAGATAAGTATAAAGTATTATGACGAAATAACGAGAAAGGCTCCAAAAGCGTTAGGAAAATCCTAAATCTTTTGAAGCCTTTTTTATGTATTAATGGCTAAGCCATCAACGAGTTAACTATTTTTTACTGCTTTTCTTTTCAGCTTTTGGTGCTGCTGGCTCTGCACTTTTTTCAGTAAATTCACGACCGTAGTAAGAATCCAGTAACAGTTGTTTAATTTCAGATATCAGCGGATAACGTGGGTTAGCGCCAGTACATTGGTCATCAAATGCATCTTCAGACAGTTTATCTAAGTGAGCTAAGAAGTCCGCTTCGGCAACGCCAGCTTCACGGATAGACTTAGGAATGCCTAAATCCGCTTTCATCTCTTCTAACCAAGCCAGTAATCGCTCAATTTTCGCACCAGTGCGGTCACCGGCTTTGGTTAACCCTAAGTGGTCAGCAATTTCAGCGTATTGGCGACGTGCTTGAGGGCGGTCATATTGGCTGAATGCTGTTTGCTTAGTTGGGTTATCATTTGCGTTGAAACGAATTACGTTACAAATCAATAGGGCGTTTGCTAAACCGTGTGGAATATGGAATTCCGATCCCAGTTTATGCGCCATTGAGTGACAAACCCCTAAGAAGGCGTTAGCAAAAGCAATACCGGCTAATGTTGCCGCATTATGAACACGCTCTCTTGCTACTGGGTTTTTTGCTCCTTCGTGGTAGCTTGCTGGCAGATAATCTTTTAACAGGGTCAGTGCTTTGAGTGCTTGACCATCAGAGAACTCATTTGCCAGAACAGAAACATAAGATTCTAATGCGTGAGTCACTGCATCCAAACCACCAAATGCGGTTAAGGATTTAGGCATGTTCATCACGAGGTTAGCATCAACAATCGCCATATTTGGTGTTAATGCGTAGTCCGCTAATGGGTATTTTTGACCTGTTTTATCATCCGTCACAACAGCAAATGGCGTCACTTCTGAACCTGTACCTGAAGTGGTAGTGATAGCGACCAGTTTTGCTTTCACACCCATTTTCGGGAATTTGTGAATACGTTTACGGATATCCATAAAACGTAATGCTAATTCTTCGAAGTGTGTTTCTGGATGTTCGTACATCACCCACATAATTTTCGCAGCATCCATTGGGGAACCACCACCTAAAGCGATGATCACATCCGGTTGGAAGGCTTGCATTTGAGCTGCACCTTTACGCACAACGGATAATGTTGGGTCAGCTTCGACTTCAAAGAAAACATCGGTTTCAATATGGTGTTTTTTCAGAACATCGACAATTTCATCAACATAGCCATTATTAAATAAGTAGCTATCGGTCACGATAAAGACGCGTTTCGCACCATCAGTGGCTATCTCTTCTAAAGCGATTGGAAGACATCCACGGCGGAAATAGATTGAACTAGGAAGTTTATGCCACAACATATTTTCAGCTCTTTTTGCCACGGTTTTCTTATTGATTAAATGTTTTGGTCCCACGTTTTCAGAGATGGAGTTACCACCCCAAGAACCACAACCCAAGGTTAAAGACGGCGCCAGTTTAAAGTTATACAGGTCACCGATACCGCCTTGAGATGCAGGGGTATTAATCAAAATACGCGCTGTTTTCATTTTTTCGCCAAAATAGCTGACTCGGTCATGTTGGTTATCTTGGTCAGTGTAGAGACATGATGTGTGACCGATACCGCCCATTTCCACTAACTGTTCAGCTTTCTCTACCGCATCTTCAAAGTTTTTAGCGCGATACATTGCTAAGAGTGGGGACAGTTTTTCATGAGCGAATGGCTCTGACTCATCAACAAGTTTGACTTCGCCAATTAGGATCTTAGTGGTTTCAGGAACGACAACACCCGCCATTTCTGCAATTTTAAATGCAGGTTGACCTACGATAGCCGCATTTAAGTTGCCATCTTTCAAAATAATATTTTGTACCGCTTTGAGCTCTTTACCTTGCAGCAGATAACCACCATGAGTAGCAAAACGTTCACGGACTTGATCATAAACCGCATCAACCACCACAACAGATTGTTCAGAGGCGCAAATCACACCGTTATCAAATGTTTTTGACATTAAGATAGAGGCAACGGCACGTTTGATGTCTGCGGTTTCATCGATAACAACTGGCGTGTTACCTGCACCCACACCAATCGCAGGTTTACCGGAACTGTAAGCCGCTTTCACCATGCCTGGGCCACCTGTCGCTAAGATCAGGTTAATGTCAGGGTGGTGCATCAGTGCATTGGACAGCTCAACAGATGGGGAGTCAATCCAGCCAATAATATCTTTTGGTGCGCCAGCTTCAATGGCCGCGTTCAATACAATCTCAGCAGCACGGTTAGTCGCAATTTTAGCGCGTGGGTGTGGAGAGAAAATAATAGCGTTACGGGTTTTTAAACTAATTAATGATTTAAAAATTGCAGTAGAGGTTGGGTTAGTGGTTGGAACGATACCGCAGATAATACCAATCGGCTCAGCAATGGTGATGGTACCAAAAGTTGGGTCTTCAGATAGAACACCACAGGTTTTCTCGTCTTTATATGCGTTGTAGATATACTCAGAAGCGAAGTGGTTTTTAATCACTTTATCTTCAACAATCCCCATGCCTGACTCTTCAACTGCGAGTTTTGCTAATGGAATTCGTGCATCAGCAGCAGCAAGAGCAGCGGCGCGGAAAATACGATCCACTTTCTCTTGAGAGAAGCTGGCGAATTCACGTTGAGCTTTTTTGACACGAGCAACAAGTTCATTGAGTTCAGTAACGTTTGTTACGGACATATAGATTACTCCTGATAAAGTTAAAATTTTTAAGCCAATGAGCAAAGCATCTAAAAAAAGCTGTTGTGACTAGAACATCTAAAACGACCACCCAAAACAACAGTATAGATAAACTTAATAATAATGCTTTCCGCCCATGCTAATTGGCTTATAAATCTCAGATAAATAGCTCAAAAAGTAAAAATTAACTGATTGATTACCGCGTTTATCAGTTGAGACTAGATTAACAAAAAGGGAATTTAATAAAGTGATCTAAATCACAAAATATGCAAGCTGACTCCATTCAGCATGCCGTTTTTATGGGATTCATTGATTTGCAAAAAAATGATTAATTTATCGCTAAAAAGAGGTGAATAAATCATCCTTTTTTTGTCATTAAGATAATCTGCAATAAATAATTCTACTAAGATGCACAAAATTGTTCTTTAACTAAGGATTTTAGCGATTTCAGTGATAAAATTAGTTCAGGTAAGCGTTTCTTGTTTAAGAATTTTATGAGGGTATTAATGGGTGAGCGCAACATTACTTGATTTATCAGGCTATATTAAATTTTTTATTGGTCTATTTGCGTTGGTAAACCCGGTTGGTATCCTGCCTGTGTTTATTAGTATGACAAACTATCAAACCGTTGCGAGCCGCAATAGAACTAATACGATAGCCAACTCATCAGTCGCAATTATTCTTTGTACATCGTTGCTGGTGGGGGACTCGATATTACAGCTGTTTGGTATTTCAATTGACTCATTCCGCATCGCGGGGGGAATTCTGATTGTCACCATCGCGCTATCAATGATCAGCGGTAAAATTGGTGAGGACAAACAGAACAAACAAGAAAAAACGGAAACCGCAGTGCGCGATAGCATTGGGGTGGTGCCGTTAGCGCTTCCGTTAATGGCGGGGCCTGGTGCAATCAGTTCGTGCATTGTCTGGTCATCACGTTGGACAGGCTGGCAGAACTTTATTGGTTTAGCGTTAACCAGTATTTTGTTTGCTTTTTGCTGCTGGCTGTTGTTCCGCTCTGCATCTTTACTGGTTCGTTACTTAGGGCAAACGGGGATCAACGTTGTCACCCGTATCATGGGCCTGCTACTTATGTCATTAGGTATCGAAATTGCTGTAACGGGCGTTAAAGCCATATTTCCAGGACTTTTATAGTTTGAGCATTATTTAGCCGTCTTACGAGGCGGCTATTCTCATCCGCCTTTCCCACCATTCTATTATTTCTTTCGAATTCAAAATACTCACTCAATTATTTTGGTTTTTTCTGCGCAATCAAACCGTCCTTTACAATCAAAATAATTCCTCTACGCGATAAATTTGGAATGTGATTATGTGTCGCACTTTTTGCAAAATCAGGCATAAAAAGTAAGGAAATGTGAGCTGCGTAAATTTATTCACTATTCTCATTAGAGATTGTTAATGATATGTTTGGATTAATGTTGATGAAAATTTTAAGAGTAACTTAAGGTTTTTTATTATCTAATTGTTTTTATTTGAATATTTAAAGATTGAGGAAGTGTGTAACCCCTTTTTAATAGGCTCTCCAACTTTAAATGTTAAATAAATGTAATTTTTTATAACTTTTTTTTATAAGCTTTCTGAGCGAAATTGCACCGTTAAGGAAAGCTTTTGGTGGTTAAATTAGAAAACAGCTTAAGAAACAGTGACTAGAGCAGTAGTAAATCAACAATGTGTAGGCGAACTAAACGTCGTTCAACATACGTTGAAACGTTAACTGTAAAACCGCAACTATGAAATGGAGAAGGCGCAACGATGAAACTTACTACCAAGCACAGTTTACTTTCCTGTCTCATTTTCTCATTAACAATTTCTGCTCAAGCCTCATCAACCCCCGATAAATCCCCATTAAATACAACATCCATAAATAAAATAGTGGTCAATAACGGTTCAGAAGTGACTTCACTCGATCCTCATAAAGTCGAAGGGGTACCTGAAGGCAATATTATTTTAAATTTATTGGAAGGGCTGGTTTATGACAATATTAATGGTGTGGCGGTTCCTGGTATGGCAACCCATTGGCAAAATGAAAATTACACCGTATGGACATTTACCCTACGAGATGATGCCAAGTGGAGTGATGGCACTCCCGTTGTTGCAGAGGATTTTGTATATAGTTGGCAGCGTTTAGCGGATCCTAAAACTGGTTCGCCTTATTCCAGTTATTTACAAAATGCTTATATAGAAAATGCAGACGCTATTTTAAAAGGTCAAAAACCTAAAGAATCATTGGGCGTTAAAGCCCTTGATGACAAACATTTGCAAGTCACGCTAAGCCATCCCGTCCCGTATTTTATCGATATGCTTTCCCACACATCAATGAAACCCGTTAACCGTAAAGCTATTGAAAAGTACGGCGATAAATGGACTCAACCGGGTTCCTTTGTGGGCAATGGCGCTTATGTTTTGGATGAGTGGACGGTCAACGAGCGGATTATCATCAAGCGTAATCCGTTATATTGGAATGACGCAAAAACGCAGATTGATCAAGCGACATTCTTAGCGATTACCTCTGAAGTCAGTGATAACAATCGCTATCGCAGTGGGGAAATTGATATTAGTAATTCGGCTATTCCTCCAACACTGTTCAAAAAGATGAAAGCAGAGAAGCCGAACGAACTGTATGTTCGTCCGTTTTTGTGTACGTTTTATTATGAAATTAATAATCAAAAAGCCCCATTCACGGATCCTCGAGTACGAGAAGCCATTAAGTTAGGTTTAGACAGAGAAACCATCACTAATAAAATTATCGATCAAGGACAGACGGTGGCTTACGGTTTTACGCCAACGTTTATCCATAATGGTAATTTTGCAGTGCCAGAATGGGCAAAGCTCACGCCAGAACAGCGTTATCAGCGTGCGAAAGAGTTGCTCGCGGAGGCTGGGTATAACGCCAAAAATCCGCTCAAGTTTACCTTGCTATATAACACCTCAGACCAAAATAAACAGCAGGCGATTGTAGCGGCATCCATGTGGCAGAAAAATATTGGCGCAGAGGTAACACTGCAAAACCAAGAGTGGAAAACCACACTGCAAAATCGCCATGAAGGAAATTATCAGGTTGCAAGAGCAACATGGTGTGCCGATTACAATGAACCTTCTGCATTCTTGAATTCATTACTATCAGAAAACAGCAACAATACGGCGGCCTATAAAAATAAAGCCTATGACCAACTGCTATTAGAGGCTTTAACGGCTCCGAATGACCAAGCTCGTCAACAGATTTACCAACAGGCGGAAACCCTGCTGGATAAGGAATCTGCGCTAGTTCCCGTGTATTACCGTGTGAGTGCAAGGATGATCAAACCCACAATCGGAGGATTTAAAGGTGAAGACCCTCTTGATCATATGGATATTAAGCGGTTATATATTAATTCTACTAATTAATAATTTTGTAATAAACAAAATAATTGCTTACTGATTCAGTAAGCAGATGCATCAACAACACAACCAAAACAATAGTATGGGAGTAACCAAAATAATGAGCAAATTACTGAATAAGACATTTGTTGCTTTAAGCGTTGCTGCTGGGTTAATGGCAGGGACGATGGCGACAAGTTATGGTGCAGTGGTTCCAGCAGGTGTCGAACTGGCTGAAAAACAAAATATGGTTCGCAACAATGGTTCTGAACCTCAATCCCTTGATCCGCATAAAATTGAAGGTGTTCCTGAGTCAGCTCTAGCGAGAGACCTTTTTGAAGGGATTACGATTGTTGGCCCAGATGGAGAAATTTTACCAGGCTCAGCCACAAGCTGGGAAAATAAAGACTTTACCGAGTGGACATTCAAAATTCGTGATGGCGCTAAGTGGTCAAATGGTGACCCTGTCACGGCAGAGGATTTCGTGTATAGCTGGCGCCGACTCGCAGATCCGGATACCGCATCCCCATACGCGAGTTATTTGCAGTATGCACATATCAACAATATTGATGATGTGATTGCAGGTAAGAAAAAGCCAGAAGAGCTGGGTGTTAAAGCGCTGGATGATAAAACCTTAGTGATTAGCTTAAGTGAAGCTGTCCCTTATATTCCAAAATTATTGGCACACTCCTCGATGTCACCAGTGAATAAAAAAACAATCGAAAAATATGGTGCTAAGTGGACTCAACCAGCTAATTTTGTGGGTAATGGTGCTTATAAATTAAAAGATTGGACGGTTAACGAACGTATTGTTTTAGAACGTAGCCCAACTTATTGGGATAACGCAAACACCGTGATTGATCAAGTGACTTTCCTGCCTATTTCCTCTGAAGTAACAGATGTTAACCGTTACCGCAGTGGTGAAATTGATATGACCTATAGCAATTTACCAATCGAACAATTCAAGTCACTGCAAGAAAATATGCCAAAAGAGCTGCGTGTAAATCCGTATCTCTGTATCTATTATTACGAAATTAATAACGAAAAACCGCCGTTTAATGATCCGCGTGTTCGTGAAGCGTTAAAGCTTTCAATGGACAGAGATGTCATTACTTACAAAGTGAAAGCGCAAGGTGATATTCCAGCTTATGGCTTCACACCACCGTTTACCAGTGGCATGAAAACAGAAAAACCAGACTGGTATGCGAACATGACTCAAGAGCAGCGTAACGAAAAAGCCAAACAACTGCTGGAAGAAGCGGGTTATAACAAATCAAATCCACTGAAATTCAACTTATTGTATAACACGTCAGATTTACATAAGCGTATAGCTATCGCCGCATCGTCCATGTGGAAGAAAAATATTGGTGCTGATGTGAAACTGGAAAACCAAGAGTGGAAAACCTTCTTAGATAGCCGACACCAAGGTAACTATGACGTAGCGCGTGCGGGCTGGTGTGCGGATTATAACGAACCGTCATCCTTCTTAAACATGCTGCTTTCTTATAGCAGTAACAATACCGTGCATTATAAAAACAAAGATTTCGATGCCACCATGAAGAAAACACTTCAGGTGAAAACGGATGAAGAGCGTGCTGAGCTGTACCAGCAAGCCGAAAAACTGTTAGATAAAGATTCTGGTATCGTGCCTCTCTACTACTATGTGAACACCCGCTTAGTGAAGCCATACGTGGGTGGATATACGGGTAAAGATCCATTAGATAACTTACATACTAAAGATCTGTATATCATCAAGCACTAATCACAACAGGCTGGCTCCTTGTGAGCCAGCTATAAGCCTAATGGCAATATTACCTAGATGGCAATAGAAGTAGGAAAGGGCAATGTTTAAATTTATTTTGCGTCGTTTGCTTGAAGCAATTCCGACTTTACTGATTCTTATCACTATCTCATTTTTTATGATGAGACTCGCGCCGGGTAGCCCGTTTACCGGCGAACGTAAACTTCCACCCGAAGTTATGGCCAACATTGAGGCGAAGTATCACCTTAATGACCCTATGTATAAGCAGTATTTCAACTACTTATTCCAACTTTCTCAAGGGGATTTTGGTCCTTCTTTCAAATATAAAGACTATAGCGTCAACGATTTAGTTGCGAAAGCCTTTCCCGTGTCTGCAAAATTAGGCGCCACAGCCTTTGTGGTTGCCGTGTTATTTGGTGTTACTGCGGGGGTGATTGCCGCATTAAATCAAAATACCAAATGGGACTTTACAGTCATGGGATTTGCCATGACGGGGGTTGTTATCCCAAGCTTTGTTGTGGCACCACTTTTGGTGCTGATTTTTGCCATTCACTTGAAATGGCTCCCCGGTGGAGGTTGGGATGGTGGTAACGTCACGCACATGATTTTACCGATGGTGGCACTCTCTTTGGCGTATATCGCCAGTATTTCGCGTATTACCCGTGGTTCAATGATTGAGATCATGCACTCAAACTTTATTCGTACTGCGCGCGCAAAAGGATTACCGCTGCGTACCATTATTTTCCGCCATGCGTTAAAACCTGCATTACTGCCAGTGCTCTCATATATGGGACCTGCATTCGTGGGGATCATCACGGGTTCCATGGTGATTGAGACCATTTTCGGCTTACCGGGAATTGGACAGTTGTTCGTCAATGGCGCATTAAACCGTGATTACTCGTTAGTGCTTAGCTTAACGATTTTAGTTGGGGTATTGACCATTGCCTTTAATGCTATCGTCGATGTGCTGTACGCCGTCATCGACCCAAAAATTCGTTACTAAGACCGGAGAAACACTATGTTATTAAACAACAAAAATAGTGAAGCTCTGGAAAATTTTTCTGAGCAACTGGATATTGAAGGGCGCAGTCTTTGGCAAGATGCAAGACGACGCTTTATGCATAACCGTGCGGCAATTGTCAGCCTGTGTGTGCTGTTTTGTATTACGATGTTTGTGATTTTGGCACCGATGTTATCGCCATTTTTATATGACGATACCGACTGGGAAATGATGTCGACGCCACCTGATTGGGCGACCGGACACTATTTTGGAACCGATGCATCAGGGCGTGATTTACTTGTGCGCGTGGCAATTGGTGGGAGAATTTCCTTAATGGTCGGCGTAGCGGCGGCATTAGTCGCGGTGGTGGTCGGAACCTTATATGGCTCACTGGCAGGCTATGTGGGCGGTAAAGTCGACTCCATCATGATGCGCTTACTGGAAATTTTAAACTCCTTCCCATTCATGTTCTTCGTTATTTTGTTAGTGACGTTATTCGGTACCAACATCCTGCTGATTTTCGTCGCTATTGGGATGGTGTCATGGCTAGATATGGCGCGTATCGTGCGTGGGCAAACGCTGGGACTAAAACGCAAAGAATTTATTGAAGCGGCATTAGTTTGCGGTGTTAGCACGCGCCACATTATCTTGCGTCATATCGTCCCTAACGTACTGGGTGTGGTGGTGGTCTACGCATCATTATTAGTCCCAAGTATGATTTTGTTTGAATCATTTTTAAGCTTCCTTGGCTTAGGAACTCAAGAGCCGCTCAGTAGCTGGGGTGCTTTACTCAGTGATGGTGCTAACTCTATGGAAGTCACGCCGTGGTTACTGTTGATCCCCGCAGGGTTCTTAGTTATCACGCTGTTTTGTTTCAACTTTATCGGCGATGGCTTACGTGATGCCCTCGACCCGAAAGATCGCTAAGGGGCTAATTTATGGATCATTCAACACGCAAAAGCCCTTTATTATCGGTGCAGGATTTAAACGTCACATTCACCACCCAAGATGGGGATGTGACGGCGGTGAATAAACTCAATTTTGAATTGAGTGCCGGGGAAACGCTGGGGATTGTGGGGGAATCCGGTTCAGGGAAATCTCAAACTGCTTTTGCCTTGATGGGGTTACTGGCAAAAAATGGTCATGTAGGTGGCTCCGCCATGTTTAATGGACGTGAGATTTTAAACCTCAAAGAGAAAGAGCTTAACCGCATGCGTGCGGAAGAGATCTCCATGATTTTCCAAGACCCCATGACCTCTCTCAACCCATACCTGAAAATCGGTACGCAGCTATCGGAAGTATTGATGCTGCACAAAGGGATGAGCAAGAAAGAGGCTTTTGAAGAATCTGTGCGTATGCTGGATGCGGTAAAAATGCCGGAAGCCCGTAAACGCATGAATATGTATCCGCATGAATTTTCGGGGGGGATGCGCCAACGCGTAATGATTGCGATGGCATTACTGTGTCAGCCAAAATTGCTGATTGCTGATGAACCGACAACCGCATTGGATGTGACGGTGCAGGCGCAGATCATGACATTGCTGAATGAACTGAAGCAGGAATTTGATACCGCGATCATCTTAATTACCCATGACTTAGGGGTTGTCGCCGGTGTGTGTGACAAGGTGCTCGTGATGTATGCGGGGCGCACGATGGAGTATGGCAGCGCACGAGATATTTTCTATCAGCCATCTCATCCATATTCGCTGGGTTTATTAGCGGCAGTGCCGCGCTTAGATGGTGATGACGATAACTTAGCCACCATTCCAGGCAACCCGCCAAACTTATTGCGCTTACCCAAAGGGTGTCCATTCTCGCCGCGTTGCCAATATGCAAACCAACACTGTGTAGAGCAAGAGCCTCAATTATCCAGTTTTGCACAATCTCGTTTACGTGCCTGCTTTAAGCCTGTGGAGGAATTAGTATGAGCCAAGAAAATAGGCAGGTGCTGCTGGAAGTCAATGACTTAAAAGTGCATTTTTCCATTAGAGATAAACAACAATGGTTCTGGCAGCCGGATAAAAGTTTAAAAGCCGTCGATGGAGTGACACTGCGTTTATACGAAGGGGAAACCTTGGGCGTGGTGGGGGAATCTGGCTGTGGTAAATCCACATTTGCGCGTGCATTAATTGGTTTGGTTAAATCCACTAGCGGCACGGTGACATGGTTAGGACAAAACTTGCTCACCATGAACGACAAGCAGTGGCGTAATGTGCGTAGCGATATCCAAATGATTTTCCAAGATCCACTGGCATCCTTAAATCCACGGATGACGATTGGAGATATTATTGCAGAGCCGCTGAAAACTTATCATCCGAAGATGCCACAAAAAGAAATCACTGAAAAAGTGAAGAAAATGATGATGCGAGTTGGCTTATTGCCGAACCTGATCAACCGCTATCCTCATGAATTCTCCGGTGGTCAATGTCAGCGTATAGGGATTGCACGGGCGTTGATTTTAGAGCCGAAATTGGTGATTTGTGATGAGCCAGTGTCTGCGCTAGACGTCTCCATTCAAGCGCAAGTGGTGAACTTACTGCAAGAACTTCAGCGGGAAATGAAACTTTCCTTAATCTTTATTGCCCACGATCTTGCGGTGGTAAAACACATTTCTGACCGCGTATTAGTGATGTATTTAGGACATGCAGTGGAGCTGGGGACTTATGATGAAGTGTATAACAACCCGCTGCACCCTTATACGCGCGCATTGATGTCTGCGGTGCCAGTACCGGATCCTGATAAGGAAAAAAATAAGCAAATTGAGCTTCTTGAAGGGGAATTGCCATCGCCCATTAATCCGCCTTCAGGCTGTGTATTCAGAACACGCTGCCCAAGTGCTGATGCAGAATGCGCCAAAACCCGCCCATTACTCGAAGGAAGTTTCAAGCACGCAGTATCTTGTTTGAAAATTGATCCACTGTAATTGGTAAGATTTGCGTTTTATTGTTGTATTAAGGCTCCCTTTATCATTTATAAAGCGGAGCCTTTTTTATGCGAAACAATTTTCAGAGAATTCAAACCCAATTGCTACTTAAAATAATCAGTTAGCTATGATATTAAAGGCAATGATATTAAAGGCAATGATATTAAAGGCTAAAAATAAATAATTAAAACTTGATAGGACAGTAACCGTTAATGAGTGATCACTCGCAACAAATTTATCAAATATGGCAAGACATCAATCAGCGTTATGCGGATGACCAAATTCAACGTATACAACAAAAACTCCCCCTTGCTAAGCAAATGGACAGCGATGAAGAGTTGTTCGGAGCGGACAGCCACCATTATCAGCTCAATCCACCTTTGGATATGGCGCAGATAGAACAATGGCAGCGACGTACTGGCGTGCGGTTATCCCAAGAATATGTGCAGTTTATGACGCAATTGGGTAATGGTGGTGCAGGCCCTTATTACGGTATAGAGCGTTTTGAAGACAGTGAAAATCGTTATGATGCGGTGGCATTACCTTGCGTCCTTAGCCCCGAGATGAGCGATGAAGAGTGGCAAACACTCAGCCACTTAGCGGAAGACTGCAGTGATGAAGAGTATGATTCACGGGAAAGCGTGATCCACCAAGGGCTGTTTTACCTTGGTACTTGCGGCTGTACGTATGACATTCTGCTGGTGGTGACGGGCGAACATGCCGGGCGTCTTGTTTATACCCACGAATGGTGCGATTCACCAACACCGTATCAGTTTGTTTATGAACGCCACTTCTTGGATTGGTATGAGCGCTGGCTGGATGAAATTATTCAGCAATACGATACAGGCTGGTTTGGGCATCGAATGGGCGGCAATGAAACTGCGTTATTCAACCTATTTCATCATGACGATAATGAAAAGACGAAGCTGGCAGCACTAGAAGGACTGAAAAAGTTACCGTCATTATCGGAAAAGGGCATTGAGCAACTCACTCGTATATTAGATAACGAAACACTCAACGTTTACCATGTGAAGGCGTTGGAAGTATTAGCAAAATACTCCGTTGATGCTTCATCGGACTATTTAGCCCAAACGCTTGAAAGCCAAAATTCAGTGCAAATTAATCGTGGATTACAGCTGATTTATTGGTATCAAAAAGCGGATTTAGCGAAGTATCAAGCGGCGATTTTAGCCAAATTAGCACAGTGCGAACATGCAGATACGGTGAGCTTTGCGGGGTATATCCTCAAGGAGTTGCAAGCGGTCAAAGTGGAAGATTTCCAACACTTATTTAGTCATGGGAATGGTCAGATTGCCGTCAGTGCGTTGTATGCGGCTTCCCATGATGTCGATTTTAGCCAAAAGGTTGCTAATTACTTTGAATATATGATTGCGGATAAGAGTGAAGTTGCATTAACTGCGATCCAAGCTGTCGCGCGTTCTCCTGAGCTTGCTGACGGGGTGGAGCCGTATATTGTGGCGGCGTGGGAAAAATACCCATTAGATAAGAGTGACTATATTCGCAATAATCTGCGTCTCTATATTAAGAAGCATCATTTGCAGTTGGATTTAGTAGAATAAAGTTTAATAAAAAATGGGGGAATATTTCCCCCATTTTTATTTCTGCTTACTGTTTCCATTCGATATGTTGGAAAGGGTGCTTAGGGTTACGACTGATAAGAATTCGTGCAAAGATATCGTCAATCTCATCCTCTGGGCTTTTAGCAAGCCCGATCACCACTTCACTCATTTGTGCTAAAGGTAATCCTTGGGTGGCGAGAATATGCCAATCTTGGCTAAATGGCACAATTTCAGCCGCGCCACACTCTTCGAACTGTAACGCGAAAATCACTTGGTCGGCAGGCTCTAAATTCTCCATCGCACCTTCAAGGAAAAGGTCATAGGCAATTTCAATGATTTCATCTTCATCGATTAGGTTAATACTTGGGTTCTGGCTCATGACGTTTTCCTAACGGTTAAGCAATAGTAACTATTATGATCATAATAATGGGCTAAAGAAATAGCACAGACGCTCAATCACACGGTTCCAGAACGGGCGTTGTTCCCATTCTTCAATATCTAAGCGTGTGGAGCGAGCCATATAATCATACTGAACCAGCGTCAGATCGCTACCAAAACTTTTATCGTCAATCACGACTGTGATTTCAAAGTTCAGCCATAAGCTGCGCATATCTAAGTTCACTGAACCGACTAAGCTTAATTCCCCATCAACACAGACACTCTTGGTGTGCAGTAATCCATCTTCAAATTGATAGATTTTCACGCCAGCTTCCAGTAATTCCGTGTAAAAAGAGCGGCTTGCCCAGCGAACCAAGAAAGAATCATTATGGCGTGGCATGATGATACTGACATCAACGCCGCGCATCGCTGCGGTACAAATTGCATGCAGTAAATCATCACTTGGGACAAAGTATGGGGTCGTCATGATCAGCTGCTTACGAGCTGAGAACATCGCCGTCATTAATGATTGCTGAATAAGTTCTTCAGGGAACCCAGGACCTGATGCAATCATTTGGGTGGTATGTCCGTTATCTTGCTCGAACGGCATGATATTGCTATCTGGTGGTGGCGGTAAAATGCGTTGTCCGGTTTCCATCTCCCAGTCAAAGGCGTAAACAATCCCTAATGTGGTACTCACAGGGCCTTCCATACGGACTAAAATATCTACCCACTCACCGACCCCCGCATCTTGTTTAAAGTAGCGAGGATCCACCATGTTCATACTGCCGGTGTAAGAAATATAGTTATCAATCACAACGATTTTGCGATGCTGACGTAAATCCATACGGCGCAGGAAAAAACGCATAAGGTTTACTTTTAGAGATTCGACAAACTCAATCCCTGCGGCACGCATTTTATCGGGATAATCACTGCGGAAAAAATGCCAGCTTCCTGCGGAGTCCACCATAATGCGGCATTTAACACCACGTTTTGCCGCATTGAGAAGGGCTTCGGTGACTTCATCGACAAGCCCACCTGGCTGCCAAATATAGAACACCATTTCGATAGAGTTCTTGGCATTATTAATATCATTGGCAATGGCTTTTAGTGAGTCTTCGCTGGTGGTCAGTAATTGAATGCGATTGCCTTTGACGCCTGCAATACCTTGGCGTTTCTCACACAGTTGGAATAATGGCTCCGCAACGGGGCTGTTATCATTAGCAAAAATGTGTTTGGAGAGGCGTAGATTTTCCAGCCAAGTGGCAACCGATGGCCACATTTGGTGGGCTTTATCGATACGACGTCGACCTAAATGGAGCTCACCAAATGCGGCATACGCGATGATCCCCACCAGAGGCAGGATATAAATGATCAGTAACCATGTCATCGCCGAAGTGACGGGGCGACGTGTGACGAGGATACGAACAGTAACCCCAGCAACAATTAACCAATACAGGAAAAACAGTAACCAACTCATTAAGGTGTAGACGGTTGCCATAATGGATAACAAGCCTCACTGACAGAGAGAAAAAGAGTCGAAAAAAGAAAATATGTCTTATTAAATATAGACTAAGAATAAACATACCAGAATTTAGTAAAAATTCTGAATAAAAACTGAGTTAAATAGATAAAAGTGCAATTAATGACAAATTCAATGAATCTACCTCTCTTTTACGGGGTAAATTTCATCAACACTTTGATAACTTCCACTTGGTTCTCGTGAGCAAAGGCATATAATATTTCGCTGTTACGAACATACACCTGATAAGGATTAAAAAGATGAGACGCAGTAGGCAAGAAGTGGGTCGCTGGAGAATGCTAAGACAAGTCGTTCGCCGCCGTCGCCGTTGGTTAGAAAGACACTCTCGCCGCAATATGCACATTTATTCGCTCCGCAAAATGGACATCTATAAACGCCGTCATTCCCTGTTATTTACACAGTGGATTGAGTAAGGGTATTCACGTTTATACTCACATTTTTAACTTTGTTCGCTAAACCTTATTGAATATGATTGCTATTTGCATTTAAACTATTAGCCATATTCAATAAGTAAAACGGTGTAGGGTAAAAATTGCATATGCGTGGTATCAGACTGTTAGTGATCATTGCTGTTTCATTATCAATTCATGCGGGCTTGGCAATGGCATGGATTTTTAATCAACCGAAATTTCCTCAACCTGAGGAGCCAATCTCGATAGCAATGCTTTCTTTTGCTGAACCAGCAGCCACTCCACCAGCTGAAACACAGGCAGAGCCAGAGCCTGTGGTTGAACCTGAACCTATCATTGAACCCGAGCCTATTGTTGAACCGGCGATAGTCTTACCTCAGAAAAAACCAGAAGTAAAAAAGAAACCTGAACCGAAGAAAGAACCTAAAAAAGAGCCGAAAAAAGTTCAAGAGCCCGTTAAACCGGTTGAAAAACAACTGGCGATGAACAAAACGCCATCCACAAATACAGATACTACGCCAAAAGAAGTCACTAACACGCGTGGAACTGATACTAACGTCAAAAATAATGCAACAGCATCTAACCAATCCACTGGTCAGCGTGGTCCAAAAGCATTAAGTAAACAAGCGCCTGAATATCCAGACCGCGCTCGTCGCTTAGGAAAAAATGGTTATGTGAAAGTACGCTATGACATCGATGAAGATGGGCGAGTGCAAAATATTGAGTTTGTTGAAGCTTCACCTAAAGGGATGTTTGAGCGTGATGTGAAGCGTGCAATGAACCGTTGGAAATATGAAAAGCTACCAGCGAAAGGTTATACCACTGAAATTTACTTCAAAGTAGATGGCACAGTAAGCCAAGCTTAAATGCTAGGAAATATCGGGGTCAAAAAAGGGCGCTTATGAAGCGCCCTTACTGTATATGAATGATTAAGCCTGAGGTTGTGAACTTTCTAATTCGAAATGTTGTTTATCTTCAGGTAACGCACGAGGCGTATTGTCATCATTGACCGCCACATAAGTAAATACCGCGTCAGTAGCTTGATAACGCTGACCTACAGGGTGGGTTGCCACTTTTTTCACCCACACTTCAATATTGATAGTGACGGAGCTTTTCCCTGTTTTTAAGCAGCGAGCATAACAACAAACAACATCACCAACAGCAACTGGTTTTTGAAATTTTATGCCATTGACTGCCACTGTTACTACGCGACCCAGAGCAATCTCTTTTGCTAAAATAGCGCCGCCAATATCCATTTGAGACATTAGCCAGCCACCAAAAATATCGCCATTCGCATTGGTATCTGAAGGCATTGCCAAAGTACGTAAAACGAGTTCACCGTTAGGTAATTGCATATCAAACTCTTTATTAAAAGGAATTAAACACTATGATTTTGTTGCTCATTTATAGCAAACAAACATAAGTATAGTAAACCGCTAGAGTACATCCAGTCACAGATAATTGTAACAAATCACTGTGATAGGCATAAAAAAGCTGCGAAAGTGCGCAGCTTATTTATCATCATAATATTTCGAAGAAATAAATTACTCTTCCGGCTTTTCCGCCTGAGGTTCTTTAGTCATGTGTTTGAAAATATATACCACGCTAAGGATCGTGAAAATTAAGGTGCCAGCCGTCAATCCAAACACTTTAAAGTTGACCCAAACACTCTCAGCCATCCAATAAGCCACGTAAATATTAATAACAGCGCAAGCAATAAAGAAAATACCCCAAGCGGTATTTAATTTTAACCAATAGCTGTCCGCTAACTTAATTTCTTGGTTGCTACCCAACATTCTTTGAATGAGCGGTTTTTCTGTAAACCATTGGCTCGCAAACAGAGCAATACCAAAAAGAGCATAAATAATGGTGACTTTCCATTTGATAAAGTCAGCGCTGTGAAATAACACCGTTAACCCTGCAAATACCATCACAATCGCACAGGTGATTTTTGCCACTCTTTCCACTTTTTTATAAATAAAGTAAGTGACCAATAAGGAAATCGGGGTGGTTATCAGTAATGATTGGCTAGCAACATAAATGTCGTATTGCTTATAAAAGAGAAAAAAGATAACCAAAGGAATAAAATCAATAAGTTGTTTCATAACAGTGGATTCAGATCCTTAACGTGAACATAGTCAGCTTAAATAGAGTCAATTCAAACAGAGTCAACTTAAACATAGTGGCGTAGTTTAACTGATTTTGCGCAGATTGTTAAAAGTTTGCTCTCTTTTACCAAGAATTAAGCCTGTAAACCAATCAAATTTGCACTATTTTACCCTTATTTGACTTAGTCCTAGATAAACTTTAATAGTTCGGATATAAATAGTCTACACAAGAAATTAACTGATTAATTTTTAGAGATTTTTTCCATGATAAAGGCGCGATTATTTAATCTGATGCCCGGTTTACAAACCTTTAGCCAATATCAGTTGGCGAACTTGGGACCGGATGTGAAAGCGGGGTTGTCGGTCGCCGCCGTGGCGCTGCCTGTGGCAATTGCTTATGCTGAACTCATGGGGATCAATGCCATTGTCGGGCTATATGCTTGTATTTTACCAATGCTGATGTATGCATTGTTTGGAACCTCTAAACAATTAATCATTGGACCGGATGCAGCAACCTGTGCGGTGATCGCCGCTGCCGTTGCACCTTTGGCGATGGGGGATGAAAACACCCGTTGGCAATTAATTATTGTGATGAGTTTAATGACGGGAATATGGTGCCTAATTGCGGCGCGTTTTCGTCTGGGGATGTTTGCTGATTTTCTATCAGGGCCGATTTTACAAGGGTTATTAAATGGCGTCGCACTGACCATTATTGTCAGCCAGTTAGGCAAAATTTTTGGTATTGACTCGCTGCCTTCTGGGTTTATCGAGCGTTTAGTAGCGCTACCGCTCGCACTACCTGAAACCCATATTCCGACATTAACGGTGGCGGTGTTAACCCTTACTGTGACGATGGTGATCAAACGGGTACGCAGCAAATGGCCATCACTGCTTATTGCGATGGTCTTGGCAACCAGCGCCAGTATTATCTTTAATCTTGAACAATATGGCATTAGCACCGTGGGTAATTTGGGTAATGGATTACCTTCAATAGCCGCTCCAGATTTTAACCCTGGCTTATTGCGGGATTTGGTAACGCCATCCTTAAACTTGGCAGTGATCAGCTTTGTGAGCTTTATGATGACGGCGCGGAGCTTTGCTAGCAAAAATGGTTATACCGTGGATGCTGATCAAGAGCTACGAGCCTTAGGCATGGCGAATATCGCTTCGGCATTATCTCAAGGTTTTGCTGTGAGTGCGGCCAGTAGCCGAACTGCTGTGAACGATATGATGGGCGGTAAAACGCAGATGGTATCGGTCATTGCTGCGCTCACTATTTTGGTGGTATTGCTGTTTTCAATGGATCTGCTGGGTTATATTCCGATGCCCGCATTAGGTATGGTGCTGGTGGTTTCGACGTTTTCACTGATTAGTTTTCGCAGCATTTATGCCATGCGTAAACGTAACCGACAAGCCTTTTTCTTATGTGTTTTTACTCTATGCGCAGTGCTAGTGGTCGGCTTGATCAGCGGCGTGGGCTTTGCCGTGTTGTTAGGTTTACTGCAATTTTTGCGGGTGATATTCCGTCCGACAGATCAGTTATTGGGTGTTGACGAACAGGGTATGTTGCACTCAATGAACCCGGATAATGATATTCAGGCGGTTGAAGGCGTGCTGATTTATCGTTTTAACTCACCGCTAACCTATTTCAATGTGAACTATTTTAAAGATCGCTTAAATAAGCATATAGATAGCCAGCGTAAACGTCCGGCATGGGTCATTGTCGATGCGGCGGTCAGTTTTACCCATAACGACGTGAGCGTATTCTCTGCACTTAACGAGCTTGTGACGTCATTAAAAGCAAAAGGGGTCACGCTGGTGCTAGCGGGGCGACGAACATCCCTAAACCGTTGGTTATCACAAAATAAAATTAGTCGTTCTGATGATGATTTACTGGTGGTGCCAGATATCTATTTTGCTATCCGCTTAATCCAGAGTAAGCAGCATATTCAGCAAAAAAGTGTTGAAGAACGCAAGGAGAGCGAGGAAGGAACCGTCGATAGTAAGTTGTCAGAGTAATGGTATCGATAGGATGAAAAATAAAAGGGCGTCACTTTGAAGAGACGCCCTTTTTGATCATTAAATCTGTTTCTATTTATGCGTTATGCGTTTTTGCTGCTCAGCATATATAAACGGAAAAAGTAAATTAAGGCAAAAGCGGCAATCATGTTGTTGATCAGGAATGAAATACCATTGACCACAATATGATTCAGTTGCAGGCTGCTTAACAGCATACTGACTAACATTTGCGTTGCCATCCAAATTAAAATCATTGGGGCAGCGATACGCCAATTGGCAAATGCCAGCTTCCAGCTTCTACCCATCGCATTAAATGGATTTACTTTTTCATTCATTAAAATGGCAGGGGCAAGAGAAAAGCCAATCGCCAAAATCAGACCAGGAAGCACCATCAAGGTGATACCCAGCTGAATTAATAAGGAACAGATAATCAGCAGCAGGAACATCGCAGGGGCTTTAGGTAATGATGAAACTAATGCTTGAGTTCCGTTCACGGCTTCACCGCGAGATAAATTGGCGATATAAGAGAGCACGCCGCACATCAGTACCAAACTTCCCAATGCTACGGATAAAATCAAGCCCATAGATACGCGCAGAATGCTGTTTTTCTCGTCTTCAGGTAAGCTCAGTACCCAATTTTGTAACCCGGCATTACCCGCTTCAAGTAGCTGGTTCTGCGCTTCAAGTAACACGCCGATCATCCGTTCATTAGGAATTAACATTGCGTAGACAATCACGCTGATTGCGGTGGCGATTAACACAATGGTGAAGAGGCCATTCAACTGGTTTTTAAAAAAGTTGATGCTGTCACGAAAGAGTGAGTTGGCCGAAATGGACATGTAACTGCTCCTATCTACAAACGGAATAAAAATTTGACGGTGATTGTAACTGAGTATCGGACGTATAGGTAGAGAAAGATAAGAAAAGTCTGGGAGTTAGCCTAAATAAATGTGCTACACAATCACATTTATTTAGGCTAACTCCCAGACTTTTCTTATCTTTCTCTACCTATA
>NZ_JAERJY010000047.1:0-21892 GCF_018257375.1 Providencia sp. JGM181
GTGCGTATACCGAGTAAGGATATTCAAGTAGTATGCTTGTGAAATAACAAGCAAGAATTAATTTTTATAAAACACGCCTTATTTTTTTTTAGAAAAATTAAATTTTTCTATTTGGCTTGTTATTTTTTAATAAAGTCATCTCGGTTTTGTTTTGATAAAAATATATTTATCTCAATTTTATATTATCTATTAATAAGGGTTTACTATGTTAATTAATAAAAAAAATCTGATCGTATTATCTATCGCTGCTGGCTTAGGTTTTTCAGGTGCAGCAATGTCTGCAACGAACGCACAAGTAACAGTGACTGGAAATATTGCTGCTGCAACATGTGATTTAAGCGTCACAAATACCAATATCGATTTAGGGACTTTTATCTCTTCAGATATTGAAAATATCGGAACGATTGCAGGTAGCACTCATAATTTTGATATGAGCTTATCTAACTGTAGCCAAGAGTTTGATGGTGAAAGTGGTAAATTCGTACAAATGTATGCGAAAGGTACTGCTTTAGCAGCGAATACTTCTTTATTTAACAATGTTGAAAAAGGAACTGTTGGTGTGGCAGTGACTGCTGACGGTAAAGAAGTAAAGCCAAATACAAACGTTCAATTAAGCAGCATTAAGTCTCTGGCTGAAGGCGGTTCTGCTGTGATCCCAATGAATGTGGCATTGAACTCAACTGTGATCAAACCCGCTTCACAGCGTATCGAAGCGCCGATTACTTTCTCTGTAAGCTACGAGTAAGTTTGTTGTGAAATGGCAGGTTTCTGCCATTTCACTTTTTAACGCATCACGAGAAGGTAAAACATGAAATTATTAACTTTACTCCGTACGCTTCCTGTTTTTGCAATCCTGTTTTTTATTCAAGTAGGAACTGCGTCTGCGGCTGGCGTCGGTATCAATGCCACTCGAGTCATTTTCAACCAAGGCAATCAGTCAGTCCCTGTCACTCTGCGAAATAGTACAGAGAAGGAAGAATATTTGGTTCAGGTTTATCTGACAAAAATCGCCAAAGGTACGGCGCAAGACCAAACTTTAGATGTGCTTCCTCCTATGTTCTATCTCGCATCAAAACAGCAGCGCGATGTTCGCTTAGTGGAAGGTGCTGGAGCATCTGCATTACCGAAAGATAGGGAATCTGTTTTTTATTTTCATGCTAGAGCCATTGCGGCAAGTGAAAAGAATGCTGGGCAACAGAATGCAGCGATGAAAGGTGAAGTGAAAATTGCATTAGAGAGCGTGATTAAAGTTTTTTATCGCCCTAAAAACCTGACGTTAACGGTAGAACAAGCTCAAGGTAGCCTGACATTTGAAGAGACAGTGAGCGGAATCAAAGTGATTAATCCATCGCCGTATTACATCACATTGTCATCATTGAGTGTGGGGGGAAAAGCGGTGACGTTAAACCCTGAAATGAATAACACCATGATAGCGCCTTTTAGCAGTATGGATTACCCAACCCCGGTGAAAAAAGGCAAAAAAGTCTGGGCTGTCATCAATGATCTTGGGGGACGAAGTGAGTATTCACAACCTTAAATTAGGACAGTATCGATGGGTGCTTTTCGCTGGGATATATTCCATTGTGGCGATACCTGAAGTGAATGCAGCGAATACCTTAGAGTTGACCGCAGAAATTGACAATGCAGGAGAGTGTGATATTGCGATTAGCCCTTCGTTGATAGAATTCAAACGGCGTCCTTCTGTGGGCGAATTTGCGGCGAATGATGCGGTAGATATCCAGCTATTAAGCTTGTCGTATAAATGTACGGGCTATGAAACCAATGCTCGCCCTGAAATAAAAGTGACAGGGAATACAGCTGCCGATACCAATTTGTTTTTAACAGCTGATCCAAAAGGCGCCAAAGGCGTTGGTTTTATGCTGAAAGATGGCGCGGTGAAGGAGCTTTCTGGTTATTACAATGCAGGAAAAACAGTCGTTAATGGTGATTCGGTGCTCCTACCCGCAGGGGCTAATGATGGAGAAAAACCTTTTACGGTAGGTTTTATTCGCCAAGTTGGTAATAACACCGTCACCGCAGGTGCCGTGAAAGCAGCCATTTTATTTACTGTCGTGATGCCATAAATGGAGGCGATATGAACAAATATTCATATTTTCTCATGGCTTTATTGTTTATTTTTACAGGGGAACTGTTTGCGGCTTCAAATTCGGTGAGCATTAACTTTGATGCGCATTTATATCGCAGAACGTGCGATGTAAACCTCTCCGAAAGTGTGGTGGCTTATGGAAAAGTGAAACCTCAAACCATTGTTGATAATGACTTAGGTACCAGTACCGCTCTGAATCGTAATGTTATTTTAACCTTAGCTAACTGCTCAGGACTGGGAACATTAAATGGTAGCAAAGTCATTGTGACTGGCCCTAGTCAAGTCATGAACGGGGAAGCCTTGTTTAAGGAAAGTGGCTCTTCAGGCGGTGTGGGGATTCGATTAAAAGCAGATGGAAAAAATAAGGTCAGTGGAGATTCAGTTTGGGATTTGTCTACGACCAGTAATCAAGGAAGTCAAATTACAGTGGTCACGGCACTTTCATGTGGAAATTGTCAAAACGTTCAGAAAATTCAATTAGGCACATTTAAAGCCACCATGATGTTTACCGTTTTAGCTTATTGAGCCGTTTATTGAGTGATAAATCTATTCATAATAAAAATAACGGAATACTTTCAAAAATGTTTAAGAAAACAGGTGCATTATTTTTTATTTCTCATTTATTGGTGCTGTTAATTAGCATTAACGTTAATTCAGCACAAGCGGGATTACGTCTAGAAAAAAGTCGTATTATTTGGAGTGATTCCGACACTCAGCAATCAGTGGTATTAACCAATGACAGTGATGACATTTATTTAATTCAGTCCGGTGTATTTAATACACCAACGGGCACTCAAGAATCGCCACTGTTTTCTGTTATTCCACCTTTATATCGTTTAGATGCGAATAAACAGCAAACGATGAAAGTCTTATTACAAAGCTCTCCAGAATCATTGCCTCAAGATAGAGAGTCAGTTTTCTATTTTAGCGCGATTGCTATTCCGGGTGTTTCTCCTGAATTAACAGAAAATGCAGCGGCGCAATTATCTATCGGTACTCGCTTAGTCATTAAGCTATTTTATCGTCCCGTTAAATTTACTCAGTCGCCAGATGCTGCCGTTGCTAATTTGCAATTTCACACATTGCCGAAAGGTTTATGTGTTGCGAATCACTCCCCTTATTTTATTACGCTCAGCGAAGTCAAAGTGGGTCATCAAGTATTTGCTCAGTTAGCTGGCACGATGGTGGCGCCGTTTAGTCAGCAGACATTGGCGATTTCAGAATCCATTTCTGTACAAACGCCGATGCGTTGGCAAGCCATCAATGATTACGGTGGTGACACTGCACCTTACTCCGGTTCGGTGAAGGAGAATAAGGGGCTGTTATGTCAGTAATGAAATTGCTGTGTGGATGGGTTTTGATGATGGGGCTAAGCCCTGCATTTGCCTCAGAGACAAATGAAGGTTTTCATTTTTCACCTGAACGTTTGGTCTATTTGGAAAGTAATACCAAAGGGATCTCTGCGGGTCTACAAAATGGCACCTCAAAAGCGGCATTGATCCAGGCGCAGGTTGTACCGACGGATCTTCAAACGGGTTTACCTTTGACTGAACATCAAGGGGAAAGTCATGAGGCTTTTTTGATTACGCCGCCATTACATAAATTAGATATCAATGAGCGTTTTAACTGGCGTATTCAGCGTGTTAATGATGGAAAACTCGCTACCGACAGAGAAACTGTTTTCTACGTTGCACTGAAAGTGATCCCAGAATCTAGTGCGAATGATAAGGCCTCATCACAATTTATTTTGGCGCCAACTATTTATTTAAAAATGTTGTATCGCCCGAAACAAATTGAAGAATTGCGTTTAGATGCTCAAACCGCAAAGTTAGGCGTCACCGCGCAAGGTAGAAAAATCACGATTACTAATCCAACGCCACTCTCTATGACATTAGCCAGTCTGTCAGTGGGGGATTATGAGGTGCCAGTAGAAAAATTCACTCATGGAATTGCCCCTTTTGGGCAACAAGTTATTTTTCTCGAAAAAAATGTATCAGGTACGATCTCATGGCGTGTGTTGAACGAATACAGCATACCGACAAAGGTTGAAGTGAGGGGCGAGAATGAAAGCTAAAATGCGTGATGGCGCTTTTACCGTTTCTCCAATTGCTTTGGCTCTTGCATGCTGTTTATCCATGGGAAATGCGGCGGCAGAACCTTATTTTGATCCAACACTCTTAAATCTACCTGAAGGAACTAGCATAGATAGCATTGATTTATCTGCATTTACGCGCTCTGAATCGGTAACGGCGGGGCGTTATGTGGTTACGCTGAGGATCAACAAAGAAGATCAAGGGCAAAAAGAGATCTATTTTTCTGCGGATGCGGCGGGAAATATCGTGCCGGAAATTACGCCAGCATTATTGGATGAATATGGCGTTAATGTTGAGAGTATTCCAACATTAAGATCCTTACCAAAAGATGAACCGATCGCGTCTTTAGAGGCGGTTCTACCAGATTCTCAAGTTCAGTTTGATGTATCTAAGTTGGATCTCAATATCAATATTCCTCAAGTCGCTATGCGTCATAAAGCGCGTGGTGCGATAGACCCGAGTTTATTGGACCAAGGGATTACTGCGTTTTTGTTTAATTATCAAATCAATGGCAGTAAACAAAAGCACAGTGGCTCTAGTGCAAGTGGTAAAAATACCAATGATTCGTTGTATGCCAATATTAGCGGTGGTTTTAACTTGGCGGCGTGGCGCTTGCGTTCAAATTTTCTGTATATGGAAAACAAATCCAAGAGCAATGGCTACAGCACCAGTCATCGGGAAAGCGAGTTTTCGCGCACAACGGTTTCACGGGACATTCAGCGTTTAGATTCTGAGTTAGTGATTGGGGAAACCAGTACTCTCAGCGATGTCTTTGATAGCGTTCCATTTAAAGGTGTTCGCTTGTTATCGAATGAACTCATGCTGTCCAAAGGGGATCGTGGATTTGCGCCAGAAATTCGCGGTGTTGCCATGTCTAACTCGCGGATCATCATCAGACAAAATGGCAACATTATTTATCAAACCTATGTGGCTCCAGGGCCTTTTGTCATCAATGATATTTATCCAACAGGAACGGCAGGGGACTTAGAGGTTTCAGTTCAAGAGGAAGATGGAACAACCCGAGTATTCACTCAGGCATTTTCTTCATTACCCGTCATGCAACGCGCTGGTGGAGTTAAATATGAAGTTGCTGCGGGTAAATATGATGGAGGGCTCACGGATGGTTCTAAAGAGCAGCAATTTATTATGGGAACGCTGATCTATGGTTTACCGAAGGCAATCACTCTGTATACAGGTTTACTCGGGGCAAATCATTATTGGAGCGGAATGGTTGGAACTGGGATTTCACTCGGTAGTTTTGGTGCGCTTTCCATGGATATTACCCACGCACAAGCCTCAATTAATCATGAAAGTAAGCAAGGGCAATCTCTTCGTGTTCGCTATTCTAAAAACTTATCAGAAAGTGGCACATCCGTTGATTTAACCGCACTGCGCTACTCAACGAAAGAATACTACAGTTTTGCGGATTTCAACCAAGTGGGTTATCAGTTAAAAGAGAACGTTGCACCGTGGCTTAATGGTCGCCAGCGTAGCAGTTTCCAAACCTATATTAACCAATCTCTGGGTAAATGGGGTTCTATCTATTTACGCGGAATGCGCAGTGATTATTGGGGTAAATCTGACACAGTAACGACGCTAGGCATTGGTTATAACGGTTTTTATCGTGGTATCAACTATGGCATTGATTACAGCATTAGCCGTACCGAAGGTAATGGAAATTGGCCTGAAAATAAGCAAGTTAGTGTGAATATGAGTATTCCATTCAGTATTTTCAGTGAACACAAGAATATTGAGAACATTAATAGTACGTTCCAAGTGAGCCATGATAATTCAGGGCGCACTTACCAGCAGGTTGGTATTAATGGCCAGTTATTAGATAACAAGCTGAGTTATCAGCTGGCTGAAAGTGGCGATAATCGCGATCAAAAAATGACAAGCTCGGTGAATGTGGGCTATCAAGGCAGTAAAGGGTATTACGGCGGTGGATATAGCTATGGCCGTGATAGCCAAATGATGTATGCCAATGCATCAGGTGGAATAGTTATCCATTCAGGTGGTGTTTTGCTAAGTCAGTATTTAGGTAATTCGGCAGCCATAGTTTATGCCCCAGATGCAGCGGGAACTAAGGTGAATAATGGCTCAACGGTTATCGATGCCAATGGTTACGGTATTATTCCGCATTTATCAGACTATACGCAAAATATTGCAAATTTGGATGTGAATACATTACCTGAGAACGTTGAAAGCAAAGAGAATGCGCTGAACCTTTACCCAACTAAAGGGGCAATCGTGAGAGCGAACTTTAAAACCTTAAAAGGGTATCAAGCGATGATCACTTTGCAGCAACCGAACAATGTTCCAATGGGCGCAATCGCCTCGTTGCACCAAGATGATAATACAGATGATGCCATCATTTCAGGCATTGTAAGTGATAACGGACGCGTTTATTTAAGTGGATTGCCAGAGTCAGGGCAGATAGTTATCAAATGGGGCAAAAGTGGTTCTGAGCGCTGTGAAGCGCCTTTTAGTATGGATAAATCCACAGAAAATGCCTATTCGTCATTACGTAATTTAACCTTGTCATGCCACTAATCGGATGAATATTTTATGAAAACCAATGTAATCAAGAAAAAGACATTTGTGGGATGGAAAAGCGTACTACTGAGCGGTTTGCTCGTTTTTATGGCGAGTGCACCCAGCTTTGCAAAAACAGTGACGGTTATGAATGGGCGTGGATTGATTGGTGTTTATGGTGAATATAATACCTCGCTAACGGGAACGACAAGTGCACCATCTTGGGGGGAAACTGCCAATTTTCACTATGTACAGTTTTATAATAACTTTAATGGGATCATAAATTACTGTGTTGATGGTGGAGGGTTAGTCACCAATATTGATGGTGTCAGAGGGATGCCTATTGCGGGTGGTGATATGATCATGGTACCCGAATTTGTGTTTGTTGATGAAAGAAGGCAGTCACTACTGAATACTTACATTGACACTATTACAGGCCATTTTAATGGATGGGGTTCGGGCACGAATGAACAGCTCGGTACGGGAGGGTGTCTTTGGTCACCGAGCCAAAGTACTCCAACACCAGCAATACGCCATTCCGTTACTGCGACAGGGCGTATGTTGATTTATGGTACAGGTAATCAGCGCAATGGAACTTATCGATTAGCGGATGATATTGGGATTGTTATTCAAAATCCTAGAAATGGAACGACGGCGAGGCAAATCGTCTCCAAAGCGGAAAATATTATCGTGACGGTATCAGGGCTAACTTGCACTTTAAATACACCATCTTATGTGAATTTTGGTTCTCACAGCGCGAGTAGCAAAAGTAATGAGTTGCTTTCGACTATGCGAAACAACATGTCAGTGCAGTGCGATCAAATCGTGAATAAGGTCGCAGCGACGATTTCGTTATCAGGCAATGTGAAACCGCAATATTACGCAGGCAATAATCTGGAAGTGAACTTATTGAATGCTCAACAGCAAGCCGGTGCGTATGTCAAAATGTACGTCATGGTGAATGGTAATAAAACACCGATTACTTTAGATCAACGCCCAATTGATTTAGCCAAAATCACTGCACAGCAAACCAATGTCAGTTTTAATAATGAGCTCGTGTATGAGCTTTATTCTCGTGGTAATAATGTGGCGGGTAAGGTGAGTGGCAGTGCAGAATTATCAATAATTATGCGCTAAAAGTAAGATAAATTAGTCAATGAGTTAAGGCGTTACTTTTGTGGTAACGCCTTAATTTTTCTATAAGTTATTTATTCTGGTAAGTACTGATGGCGCTCACGATCCCTGTCGCGTCTAAACCGAGATCTGCTAATAACTCATCTTGAGTACCTTGAGGAATAAAGAAATCCGGTAGACCTAAATTCAGAACTGGCAGGATTTTCTTCTCGCTCATTAGGAATTCATTCACACCGCTGCCTGCACCGCCCATAATCGCATTTTCTTCCAACGTTACGATCAGGTCATGGGTATTGGCCATTTCTAAGATCAGCGCTTCATCTAATGGTTTCACAAAACGCATATCGACGACGGTGGCATTGATTTGTTCTGCGGCTTCTAAGGCGTTACTCAGTAATGTCCCGAAGCTGAGGATCGCCACTTTTTCACCTTGGCGGCGGACAATCCCTTTACCAATTTCAAGCGGTGCTAATGGCATTAGCTCAGCCCCTGTACCTGCGCCACGAGGGTAGCGAACCGCGGTAGGACCTTCTTGATAATGGTAGCCAGTGTGCAGCATTTGACGGCATTCATTTTCATCACTTGGCGTCATGATCACCATTGTTGGGATGCAACGTAAGAATGAAATATCGAATGATCCTTGGTGAGTTTGACCATCAGCACCGACGATACCGGCACGATCAATGGCAAACATCACTGGGAGTTTCTGGATAGCGACATCGTGGATCACTTGGTCGTAACCACGTTGTAAGAAGGTGGAGTAAATCGCCACAATTGGGTTGTAACCGCCAATGGCAAGTCCCGCGGCGAAGGTTACTGCATGCTGCTCAGCAATCGCGACATCAAAATATTGGTCTGGATACTCTTTCGAGAAACGCACCATACCAGAACCTTCACGCATCGCTGGGGTGACGGCCATCAGTTTATCGTCGTCTTTAGCTTCTTCACATAACCAATCCCCAAAAATTTTGGAGAATGTCGGTCTGGTATCTTTGCTTTTTGGTAACGTAAAAGTGGCAGGGTCAAACTTAGGTACGGCGTGCCAGCTAATTGGGTCTTTCTCTGCCGGCTCATAGCCACGACCTTTTTTGGTCATAATGTGCAGGAATTGAGGTCCTTTTAACTCGCGCATATTTTTTAACGTTTGGATCAGCGCAATCACATCGTGTCCGTCAACAGGACCAATGTAGTTAAAGCCTAATTCTTCAAACATGGTGCCAGGCACAACCATGCCTTTGATATGTTCTTCCGTTTTCTTGAGTAACTCTTTGATTGGCGGAATATTCGAGAAAACTTTCTTTCCACCTTCACGCAGCGTGGTATATAGCTTGCCGGAAAGTAAATGGGCTAAATGGTTATTCAGCGCGCCAACGTTTTCTGAAATCGACATTTCATTGTCGTTGAGGATCACCAGCATATCGGGCGCAGCATCCCCAGCATGGTTCATGGCTTCGAAAGCCATACCCGCAGTAATGGCGCCATCACCGATAACACAAACTGTTTTGCGGTTTTTATCTTCTTTTTCTGCGGCGATAGCCATACCTAAACCGGCACTAATGGAGGTTGAGGAATGACCAACACTAAGAATGTCGTACTCGCTTTCAGCACGCCATGGGAATGGATGTAACCCATTTTTTTGACGTATGGTGTCGATTCTGTCACGGCGCCCAGTCAAAATTTTGTGTGGGTACGCTTGATGACCGACGTCCCAAACAAGATTATCAAACGGGGTTTTATAGACATAATGTAGAGCAACAGTTAATTCAATGGCGCCCAATCCAGAGGCAAAGTGACCGCTCGAGCGACTGACGCTATTTAATAGAAATTGTCTCAGTTCATCACAAAGCTTTGGCAAGCTTTCTTTTGGCAGAAGGCGCAGTTCATCAGGCGTCTCTGCCAGTGCCAGCGTTGGATATTTCGCGGTATCTATACTCATTAGGTGCTCACTACTTAAATTAATTAGGGCGATGCCTGTTAACGTCGAGCGGTTGCTGACCGTGATTTTTGTGTGTTGAACGTATTTTATAAGTTGTCACAACGGCTCTAAGTTACTCAGGTAATCAATGTTATAATTATCGGTCTTATCTATACCAAAAGGCAAAGTATATTGTTAGCTTTTGCGCTCAATGACAAAATTGGCTAAAGCTCTCAATAACTCTGTATTGTAACCTTGGGATTGCAATGATTCTAAAGCCGCGATCGCATCTTGATAGAGCTCTTTGGCTTTTTGTTGGGCAGCTTCAAGACCTAACAGTGATGGATAAGTGCTTTTTTCATGTTGTTCATCAGCACCTTGGCGTTTGCCTGTCACTGCGCTGTCTCCGATGACGTCTAGAATATCGTCTTGAACTTGAAAGGCAAGCCCAATAGATTCGGCGTATTTATCTAAACTAGCTAATGCTTGATGACCTTTATGACCTGCGGCATAGGCGCCGAGACGAATAGCGGCTCGGATTAATGCGCCAGTTTTATGCTGGTGGATACGCTCGAGTGAAATCAGATCAACGTGCTTGCCTTCAGCATCAAGATCCAATGCTTGTCCACCGCACATACCCGCTAAACCGCTGGCATAAGCCAGTTCTGCAATCATCGCAATGCGGTCTTTATCGGACACATCGAACATAGGGGCGCTGGAGAGTAATTGGAATGCGAATGTTTGTAAGGCATCTCCGGCGAGTACGGCATTACCTTCACCAAACTTTATGTGGCAAGTTGGTTGCCCACGACGCAGGTCGTCGTCGTCCATAGCAGGTAAATCATCATGGATCAGCGAATAAGCATGGATGCATTCTACAGCGGCAGCGGGTGCATCTAAGCTATCCAGGCTAACGCCCAGCATTTCACCGACGGCATACGTTAAGAAAGGGCGTAAGCGCTTACCACCAAGTAAAGTGCCATATTTCATGGCTTGTGCTAATGGCAGATCAGCAAAAGGGAGCGCATCTAATGAGGTTAATAAGTATTGATTAACTCTATCGTGAGCTTGGCGTTGCTGGCGCACAAAGGTGTCTGGGTGTTGTTCGGACATAATTTATTCTGTATCAGGTGAGAAATCGTCGAGGGCTTTATTTTCGTCATCGCTCAGCAAAATTTGTACACGTTGCTCTGCTTGCTGAAGGACTTTTTGACCTTGCTTAGCAATTTGGACGCCTCGCTCAAATTCGTTTAAGGCATCTTCCAAAGGTAGCTCTCCGGATTCTAGGCGAGCGACAATTTGCTCAAGCTCTTGAAGGGAGTTTTCAAAACTAACAGTGGGAACTTGCTGAGATTTTTCTTTAGCCATAATCGTTAATCACTAATGTTAAATCACTTAAAAGTGGGGGAAACTTTAATTATTGTGCAGACTAACTTAGTCTCGCAATGGTTACAATTTATTATTGGTGTTTTTAGATTCAGTACGCAAGATAGTGCTATAATACGCCTCTTTATTGACAACTGGTAAAGTGCACGACAGTCACTTTTTCGCAACGTCCGTTTGCCCCACTAACCAAGAACATGCCACGACTATGAAGTTTATTATTAAGTTATTCCCAGAAATCACTATCAAAAGCCAAACAGTTAGACTCCGTTTTATTAAAATTCTAACCAGTAATATCCGCAATGTATTGAAGAGTCTTGGCGAAGAGATCTCGGTTGTCCGTAATTGGGATAACATTGAAGTGCGTGTTAAAGGGGAATCAAAGCACGACGAAATTTGTGACATGCTGAGCCGCATTCCCGGCATCCACCACATCTTAGAAGTGGAAGAGAAGCCTTTCACCAGTTTACACCATATTTTTGAAATGACACTGGAAGCCTACGGGGCATCAGTGGAGAACAAAACGTTCTGTGTGCGTGTGAAGCGCCGTGGTAAACACGAATTTTCATCCATTGATGCAGAGCGTTATATTGGTGGCGGTTTAAATCAGCATATCGCTTCCGCAAAAGTGAAACTGAAAGATCCTGATACCACCGTACATCTGGAAATTGAAGATGACAATTTGATCCTCGTGAAAGCGCGTATCGAAGGGATCGGCGGCTTCCCAATTGGTACACAAGAAGATGTACTGTCACTGATTTCAGGTGGTTTTGACTCCGGGGTTTCCAGCTATATGTTAATGCGCCGTGGTTGCCGAGTGCATTACTGCTTCTTTAATCTCGGCGGTGCTGCCCATGAAATTGGCGTAAAGCAAATTGCTCACTATTTATGGAACCGCTTTGGCAGCTCCCATAAAGTGCGTTTTATTGCCGTTAACTTTGAACCTGTTGTGGCTGAGATTTTAGAGAAAGTCGATGACGGTCAAATGGGTGTCGTATTAAAACGTATGATGGTACGTGCGGCTTCTAAAGTGGCTGAGCGCTATGGCGTTCAAGCTATCGTAACGGGTGAAGCACTGGGACAGGTTTCTAGCCAAACGCTAACTAACTTACGTTTAATTGATAATGCGTCAGATACCTTAGTGTTACGTCCGCTGATCTCTCACGATAAAGAACACATTATCAAGTTAGCTCGTCAAATTGGTACGGAAGATTTCGCGAAAACCATGCCGGAATATTGCGGTGTGATTTCGAAAAGCCCAACCGTGAAAGCGGTGAAAGCACGTATTGAAGCGGAAGAAGAGAACTTTGATTTTGGTATCTTAGAGTCTGTCGTTGAGCAGGCACAAAACATTGATATTCGCCAGATCGCGCAAGAAAGTCTTGAGAAAGTACCTGAAGTTGAGATGGTCAGCCAACTTTCGGCAGATAATGAAGTTATCTTAGATATTCGCTCAATCGATGAGTTTGAAGATAAGCCATTGAAGGTCGAAGGAATTGAAATTAAACATATTCCATTCTACAAACTGGGCACGCAATTTGGTGATTTACCAAAAGAGAAAACGTACCTGTTGTATTGCGACCGTGGTGTAATGAGCCGTCTGCAAGCATTGTACTTGAAAGAGCAAGGCTTTGAGAATATTAAGGTTTATCGCCCGTAAGTTGTCAGGTGATATTGAATGAAAAAGCGAGCTGATTAGCTCGCTTTTTTGTTTCTAATCTTCCAGATAATCATTAATGCCCGGTGGCAAAACGAGTTGTGAGGCGACATTGGCAGCGGTTTCTCGCCCTTGCAATAATTCAATTAATTTCAGTGCAAAGTCAAAGGCTGTCGCAGGACCTTGGCTAGTCAGTAAATTCACTCGCTCATCAAAGTAGACGCGCTTATCGACCCATTTATGGGCTGGAATTTTATCTCGCATGCTTGGAAAACCAGTCATGTTTCCGAGAGGAAATAGTTGGTGGTATTCCAAAACTAATGCAGGGGCGGCACAAATGGCTGCCACAATTTTTCCATCTAAATGCATGCGCCTGACTTTCTCAACCACCAGTGGGCTATCACGAAAAGCTTCTGCACCGGCTAGACCGCCGGGTAACACGATGGCGTCAAAAGGTTCGTCCGCAACGCGGATGATGGGCAGGTCAGCAACGAGTTTAATACCTCGAGATGCGGTTATCTCTAACGCTCCGTTTTCCGTCACACTGGCTAATGTCACCTGTATTCCGGCACGAACCAGTAAATCGGCAGTAGTGACGGTTTCAATTTCTTCACTACCATTGGCGATGCATATCAGCACGGAGGTTGTCATAACTTTGTTCTCTATTTTTAATTAAGTGGTACAAACGATCATTCTCAGGGGTGGCTAAGCCATGAGCTCGGGCTTTTTTGATTAAGAAGCCCGTGATGTAATCAATTTCAGTTCTGCGATGATGTCGCACATCTTGTAGCATGGATGAATAGTTTTCTGAGGTTTGATGAATAATGTCATAGACGCGTTCAGTCATCTCTTCTTTATCAGTATGCAATCCCTCGGCAACCATCACTTGGCAGCATTCATCTATGACCCGAACAATCTGTTCTGGATAGTGAATGATTTGCCCATTGGTACAATTGTGTTCCGTGGAAAGCGGGTTTATCACGCAATTAACCACCAGTTTTCGCCAAATAGTATTGAGGATTTGATTATGCCATGCCACATCCGGTAGGGCTTCATGCAAAATATTGGCGATAGGGTAATAAGCTTCTGCTTGAGAGTTGACGGCGCCGATATGAGTGATGCCGCTAGCAATATGAAAAACTTGGTTGTTATCTTGCCATGCCGCATGAGTTGTAACTCCGCTCAAAAATGGATGGCGCAATGTGCCTAACTCTTCCAATGTACCTAACCCGTTATGCAGTAAGAGAATCGGGCTAGTTTCAGGAATGATGGGCAGCAAGGGCAATAAGGCATCTGAAACTTGCCATGCTTTCAAACAGACAATCACTAATTCGCTTGTGTGTAGATGCTGATGATTATTGCAAGGAATTAATTCGCGGAAAATTTTATCGTCAGGTCCATTAACATCAACAAATAAGTCGGATTGAGCAACTCGCAGCCATCCTTGGACATCGTGTCCTTGTGAGGAAAGGGCGGCTAGCCAAAGTTTACCAATAGCACCACAGCCAATCAGGGTTATTTTCATCGATTTTCCCTACTATCTGAGAGCGGTTGATTTGGATTAATAACCGCCATCATAGCGATTTTAATAGGATATCCAAATAATTAGTTGTGTTATACAAGTGAGCCAATCTGACAACATGGAGTGTCATGGGCAAATAAGCTATTATAAGCCTATTGATTATAGGAGAGCGTTAAAATGCCATCATTTGATATTGTATCTGAAGTTGAAATGAGTGAAGTCCGCAATGCGGTAGAAAATGCTCAGCGCGAACTTACTAGCCGCTGGGATTTTAAAAATATCACTGCAAGCTTTGAACTGAACGATAAGAATGAGTCTATCAAAGTGACCAGTGAATCCGATTTCCAAGTTTTACAACTGCTTGATATTTTAAGAGAGAAAATGGCAAAACGGGGAATTGATGGCGCAGTGCTGAATGTCCCTGAAGATATTGTACATAGTGGTAAAACTTACAGCGTGGAAGTGACTTTAAAACAAGGCATTGAAGCGAGTATGGCGAAGAAAGTTGTTAAGCTGATTAAAGACAGCAAGTTGAAAGTGCAGGCGCAAATTCAAGGTGAACAAGTGCGTGTAACGGGCAAAGCGCGAGATGATTTGCAAGCTGTTATGGCGTTAGTCCGTGGCGGCAATTTAGGTCAACCATTCCAGTTCAATAACTTCCGCGACTAATTGATAAGCGTGTTTTAGTTATTGAAAATAGCCCGCGATATTGCGGGCTATTTGTTATTTATAAGATTACATATGATTAAGCATGAACAATGGCTTCAAGCTCTGCTCGGTTAACCACTTTTTTATCAATCTTGATATAAATACTCATCTCTTCAGCAATCACAACCACATCAAGCACACCGTTCATGGCTTTTAACTGTTCCTGAAGCTTACTGATATTTTTAAAACGATGCGGGAGAACCATGCGAATACTGCTGACGTAAGGCGGTTGTTTCATGGTTAAGCTGATAACGAACCAGATAACGCAAAGTAGTAATCCGCCGATAAATACGGTACTGGCCCCTTCAAATTTATACAACCAGCCGCCCAGAATTCCGCCTAAGGCTACTCCTAGAAATTGGCTGGTGGAGTAGACGCCCATGGCTGTGCCTTTGTATCCGGCAGGCGCTTCTTTACTGATCAGGGACGGCAAAATGGCTTCCATCACGTTAAATGCAATAAAGAACAGTTGGATCCCTAAGAAGATAATCCAAAGTTGGCGACCTGATTGCCATAAAACAATTTCCGCAGCCGCTAAGAGCAAAATGCAGAACAGGAAAACCTGCTTCATCTTGCGCTGTTTTTCCGCGTAAATAATAAAAGGAAGTACGCAAACAAAGGCGACTAACATGGTGACTAAATACGCTTTCCAGTGATCTTTTGCCAAGTAACCGGCATCGGCCATGATCAAGGGGAGGGCGACAAAGCTGGACATTAACAGTGTATGTAGGCTTAAAATCCCAACATTCAGCTTGAGAAGTTGAGAGTTAAGTAAAACGGCTTTTAAATTGCTTTTAACAAAAGCAGATTCACGGTTTACAACATGGTGAGTATTGTTAGGTACCACAAAGATAGTAACGAAAATAGCGCCGACGGCTAATAAAGTGATTCCCCAAAATAAACCGCTTAAACCAACGGCATGGGTTACAATCGGTCCTAAAACTAAGGCAATAGCAAACGTTACGCCAAAGCTTATACCTAAAAATGCCATCGCTTTTGTACGATTTTGTTCACGGGTCAAATCCGATAACAAGGCCATAACGGCAGCAGAGATAGCGCCAGCTCCCTGTAAAGCTCGACCAATAATAATGCCCCAAATAGAATCGCTTAATGCGGCAATGACGCTGCCCATAATAAATATCAGCAACCCAAAAATAATCAGTGGTTTGCGACCAATACGGTCAGACATTAAACCAAAAGGGATTTGAAAAACAGCTTGGCTAAGCCCATAAATACCGATCGCCAAGCCAATCAAAAACTCGTTAGCGCCCTGTAAGTGCATCCCATAGCTGGTGAGGATCGGGAGCACCATAAACATGCCGAGCATGCGAAGGGAGAATACGGATCCTAGTCCCCAAGTGGCGCGGAGTTCTAGGTGGGTCATTTTATTATCATTCATAAAAATACTCGTTATATTTTGAGCTGTAGCGGTGTTGGCTACGCTCACTAACCCTAGTCACGTAGTTATCTACGTTCCTAGGGATTAGCTTCACTTGCCGCCTTGCTACAACCCAAACTATTTAGAGTATTAAATCTTAATGAGCTTAAATTATTCTTTTTATTTCGGGTTGTAGCTGTTTTGGTGTTAATTTAAAGATAAATCAGTCAGTTAGGTTGTTATTATATAAAGACATTGGCTTATTGATAGCAGGCGGCTATTTAACCATAAAAATCATCACAAAAATATTCGCAGACAAAGAAAAACGGCGGGAAGTTTGCACTCCCCGCCGTTTGAACACATTTATTGTCAATAATGCAATAAATTATCGGACTAACGCTATAACAGTATCGCTTGTAACGGTTGGGTCAACTGACATCATCACACTCAGCGAAGTAATCGCTACGATGGAGAAGATGAACAGCTTACGCGCCCAAACTCGGTCGTCATTTTCGGTTTTGAAACCAGAAATTGCCATACCAAGCCACCATAAGCTAACCGCAGCGCCGACAACCAGATATTTATAGCCCGCGTATCCGCTAATCGCTAACATTAATGTAGCGACCATAAACGCAAGGATATACAAGAAGATATGAGTCTTAGCGACAGATATGCCCTTGATCACGGGTAACACCGGAATGTTTGCGGCTTTGTAATCCTTAAAGCGGAAAATTGCGATGGCATATGAGTGCGGCATCTGCCACAAGCTGAATATTAACAGCAGGATTAAGGCTCCAGCGTCAAATTCATTTGTGACAGCGCAGTAGCCGATAACCGGTGGTGCTGCGCCAGATAGGCTGCCAATCAACGTGCCATAAACTGACTTACGCTTCATGTACAGGCTATACACGCCCACGTACACAATGAAACCAATGAGTGCAAGTAGCATTGCCAGTGCATTGGCTGCTACGAGTAGCAGCACCATACCAGCAATACCTAATGCAGCAGCGTAAATCAGGCTAACTTTCGGGTCAATCAGCCCTTTAACTAAAGGGCGATTCTTAGTTCTTTCCATGATACGGTCAATATCACGGTCGATGTAGTTGTTAAATACACAACCAGAAGCCACGACCAATGATACACCCAGCAAAGTCGCAATAAACAGCGGGTAGTCAATTGACCCTTTAGAGGCCAGCAGAAAACCGCCGATCACAGAAATCAAATTTCCGAATATAATTCCTGGTTTGGTCACTTGCAGGTATTGCTTAAACATATCGGCAACTCTTTAGTCGAGCATCATATTGATGTTCAGGTTGTACATAATCCACAGAGAGCCAATAACAACGATACCGATGATTAGCATAGTGAACAGGAATGCAATCAGGTTCCAGCGCTCATCTGATGATGTATTCATGTGTAAGAAACAAACAAGGTGTACAAGGATTTGCACAACAGCCATTCCAACAACAGTTGCTAGAATAACGCCTTGTGAAGCTGTTCCATTCATCACCATCCAGAAAGGGATTACAGTCAGGATAACTGACAGAATAAAGCCAATCAGGTATGTCTTAACGCTACCGTGGCTTGCTCCAGTATGAGCATCTTTTGCATGACTCATTTAAATAGCCCCCAGAAGATAAACAACGGTAAATACACAGATCCAAACAACATCTAAGAAGTGCCAGAACAGGCTCAGGCAGTTCAGACGGGTTTTGTTAACTGCAGTCAGACCACGACGACAGTTTTGGATAATCATCAGAATGATCCAAACCAGACCACAAGTTACGTGGATACCGTGAGTCGCAACTAATGCGAAGAAAGCAGATAAGAAGCCACTACGATCTGGGCCGTAGCCTTCAGCGATCAGTTCGTGGAACTCATAAACTTCCATAACAACGAAGCCAAGACCAAATAAGAAAGTAATGAACAGCCATAAGTTAACGGCAGCCACTTTCTCTTTGTGCATTGCAATCATTGCAAAACCGTAGGTGATACTACTGAATAACAGTAAGAATGTTTCACCTAATACGAACTGCAAACTAAAGATGTCTTTACCAGCAGGACCGCCAGCAGTGCCATCAGATAAAACCACGTAAGTTGCAAACAAGCTAGCAAACAGGATCAGGTCACTCATTAAGTAGATCCAGAATCCGAATACTTTTGTTGCACCCGCATCGTGGTGCCCATGCTCTGCATGGGCTACATTATGATTAGTCATTGTATTAGTTGACATCGTTCACACCTGCCTTACGTAATTCTTCAAAGTGCTTATTCTCGATTTGTTCGATTTCAGCCACAGGTACGTAGTAATCAACATCTTCGTCGAAGCTTTTTGCAATCCAAGTAACAATCATGCCACCGAAACCAACGATTGCCAGCCACCAGATGTGCCAGATCATTGCGAAACCAAAAATCAAGCTAAATGCAGCGATGATAACGCCAGCGCCTGTATTTTTCGGCATATGAATTTCTTCATATGAAGTAGGTTTCTTATGAGCGATACCTTTCTCTTTCATATCCCACCAAGCATCGCGAGTTTGAATCTGTGGTTCAACAGCGAAGTTGTAGAATGGTGCCGGAGAAGAAGTTGCCCACTCCAGAGTACGTCCACCCCATGGGTCACCGGTTAAATCACGGTTTTCATGACGGTCACGGATACTCACGATAATTTGGATAACTTGGCAAGCAATACCCAGAGCAATCAGACCTGCACCACACGCAGCTGCAACCAGCATACCGTGATAGGTTGGGTCAATATTTTGGCTCAGACGACGGGTCATACCCATAAAGCCAAGGATATATAACGGCATGAATGCTAAGAAGAAACCAGTGATCCAGAACCAGAAGGCACGAACACCCCATTTCTCATTCAGCGTGAAGCCGTAAGCTTTCGGGAACCAGTAAGTCATACCAGCGAAGCATCCGAATACCACACCACCGATAATAACGTTATGGAAGTGAGCAATCAGGAACAGGCTGTTGTGCAGAACGAAGTTCGCACCTGGAACCGCTAACAGAACACCAGTCATACCACCCACAGAGAAGGTGATGATAAAACCGATAGTCCATAACATTGGTGATTTGAACTCGATACGACCTTGGTACATGGTGAACAGCCAGTTGAAAATCTTAACCCCTGTAGGGATTGCGATAATCATCGTAGCGATACCAAAGAAGGCGTTAACGTTCGCACCTGAACCCATCGTAAAGAAGTGGTGTAACCATACGATGAAGGACATCACGGTGATAACGATGGTTGCCCACACTAGTGAGGTATAACCAAACAGACGCTTTTTCGAGAAGGTTGCTGCAATTTCTGAGAACACACCGAACACTGGCAGAACAAGGATATACACCTCAGGGTGACCCCATGCCCAAATCAGGTTGATGTACATCATCATGTTGCCGCCCATATCGTTAGTGAAGAAATGGGTGCCCAGATAACGGTCTAATGTCAGTAACGTGATAGTCACTGTCAGAATTGGGAATGCTGCAATAATCAGGATGTTGGTACAGAATGCTGCCCAGCTAAATACTGGCATTTTCATCATCGACATACCCGGTGCACGCATGCGGATAATGGTCGCGAAGAAGTTAACACCTGTTAATAGCGTACCGATACCGGATATCTGGAGACTCCATATCCAATAATCGACCCCGACTCCCGGGTTGTACTCCAAGCCGGACAGAGGAGGGTATGCTAACCAACCAGTTTGTGCGAATTCACCTACCCCTAATGAGATGTTGATTAATACAACACCCACTACGAAGAACCAGAAGCTCAGGGAGTTAAGGAATGGGAATGCAACGTCACGGGCACCAATTTGCAGAGGAACAACTAAGTTCATCAGACCAACAACAAATGGAGTTGCCATGAAGAAAATCATGATAACGCCGTGCGCTGTAAAGATCTGATCATAGTGGTGAGGGTTTAAGAAACCTTCTTGACCCGCTGAAGCCAGTACTTGCTGGCCACGCATCATGATCGCATCCGCGAATCCACGGAATAACATCACCATCGCAACGATGATGTACATAATACCAATTTTTTTATGGTCAACAGAGGTTAACCACTCTTTCCACAGCCATTTCCATTTTCCGAAATAGGTGATTGCACCGACTAAGCCGAGTCCGCCGAGGACAATGGCAATCAGTGTAACAACGATAATCGGTTCATGAAGTGGAACTGCGTCCAGTGTTAATTTTCCAAACATGCCCTTATTCCTCAGCGCCTGCATGAGCGTTATGGCTCATATGCATTGAATGACCTGTAGATTCTTGCGCTTGAGCAGTGTTGCCCATGTGCATAGAATGATTTGTTTCATTATTCGCATCTACAGGAGCGTGACCTTTATGGTGCTCATGACCAAACTTCATAATGATATCTTCATAAAGTTTAGGTTTCACGCTAGAGAAGTAGGTAACAGGAACGTTCATGCTAGGTTTAGCAACTTCGTCGAATGCCTGCATCGTATCCATAGTTTTTGGTGATGCTTTTACTTTCTGTACCCACTCATCGAAGCCTTGGCGATCTGCTGTTGCAATAGCATTAAACTTCATATCTGAGAACCCGTGACCGCTATAGCTTGCTGAGAAGCCTTTATAGGTACCTGGTTCGTTAGCGATTAAGTGAAGTTTTGTCTGCATACCCGCCATCGCGTAGATCTGTCCACCTAAAGATGGGATGAAGAATGAGTTCATCACAGAATCAGACGTGATTTTGAAGTTTACAGGAACACCAGTAGGGAATGCGATTTCATTGACTGTAGCAATGCCTTGATCTGGATAGATAAAGATCCATTTCCAGTCAGCTGAAATAACTTGAATGGTAACAGGTTCCTGATCACTAACTAATGGCTGATACGGGTCCAGCTCATGAGTCGTTTTCCAAGTGATAGCACCTAGAATAATGATAATAATGATAGGAACTGTCCAACAGACTAACTCAATTTTGTTAGAGTGAGCCCAGTTAGGACGGTAGGTAGCTGACTTATTGGATTCACGATATTTTACAGCGAAGATAATCGCCATGAAAATAACAGGAATCACAACAAGGAGCATCAAACCAATTGCAATAAGAATCAGTTCTTTTTGTTTTACGCCAACGGCGCCTTTCGGATCCATCAACACCATATCACAACCGCCTAATAATAAGGCTGCTGCAACAAGTGAGATTGCTCCAATGCTTTTTTTGTAGTTCATAAGTCTCATCCACGACCCCAAATGACAAGAATCTAATTGTCGTTTCATCAGTGCGGGCATTTTACGGTAAGGTTGTGCGAGTGTAAATGATTGTAAGGTAAAGAAACGGAATTGTTAGCTCTTTATGTTAATATGATCACATGTAAAGCTTTTGCTTCTAAAAAGTTAAAATTGCTGCTAATTATAGGTATGTTTTGATAAAACAGTATGAATACTAAATTATCTTGGTAATTTTTCAAAGAAAAATATATACAAAAT
>NZ_JAERJY010000048.1:0-21560 GCF_018257375.1 Providencia sp. JGM181
TTTAAAGGCTTTATGAGCAAAGTGGATAATGCGCGGGATTTTTTTGAAGTCCATCTTCCTAATCGCATTAAGCACCTTTGCAATTTTGATACGTTGAAGTTAGCCAGTGCTTCATTTGTGGATAAAACATTGCGCTCTCGTTTTTCGGATATGCTTTATTCCGTGCAAACACTTAAGGGTAAGGGGTATTTTTACTTCTTGGTTGAGCACCAATCGTCCCCCGATAAGCTGATGGGGTGGCGGCTGATGCATTACGCATTTTGCGCGATGAACCAGCATTTGCAGCAGGGACACCAAACTTTGCCGCTGGTGGTTCCCATCCTGTTTTATCATGGAAATCAATCCCCTTATCCCTATTCCCAGTCATGGACGGATTGTTTTGAGTGGTCTGATTTAGCTCGTAGTTTGTATTGCAATCCACTGCCGTTAGTGGATGTCACGGTGGCAAGTGACGATGAAATTGTGAATCACCGAAAAGTTGCTGCGATGGAGTTAGTTCTCAAACATTCATCATTGAGAGATGACCTTATGGTGTTGTCAGAGCGCTTAGCGCAGGTGATCCATGAGAACGAAAACCACCGTGACGACGTTATTTTAATCATCAACTATCTGTTTAGTGTGATGGATACGCCGACATACAAGAAGATAGTCAAAACATTAATAGAAAAAACAGAAGGATATCAGGAGACTGTTATGACCATTGCCGATCGTTTACGAAATGAGGGATTAAAAAAAGGGTTTAAGCAAGGAAGAAGAGAAGGCAGAGAAGAGGGAAGAGAAGAAGCTCGACAAGAAGAGCAAGAAAAGGCCAAACAACGTACCTATGCTCAAGTTTTGACTAGCTTAAGGTTAGGTTTAAACATTGATGTTATTAGCCAAATTACAGGCTTATCCCCGACAGAAATCGAAGCAATTCATTGAGGCATCATTTATTGAGACATAAAGAAGGCGGAGTTCAGTGAGAAACCGAACTCCGCCATATTTTTAGTCGAATTTTCTTAGCGAGATTAAGCGTTAGCTAACTGACCTTTAGCTATTACGGATTGACGGTTACGCTCAAGTTCCAATGCGCCTAAGTGGGACAGCACACAGAAGATAATGCAGCAAACAATCCCCCCTAAGAGCAGATAGAAACCTGCATGCCAACCCATACGGTCAACCACGAAACCAAATAAGCTAGTACCTAAAGTTGCACCAAGGATATAGCTCATAAAACCACGTAGGCCGACGGCTGAACCCACTGCGAAGCTTGGCACGATTTCCATTGTTTGTACTGATGCTAAGAACTGAGGCACATAGATTAAGCAACCAACGACTGCGGCAAAGAAGGTGACGACAGCTAATGATTGGCTCTGCCAGTAACCGATGAGGCAGAAGAAAATCAGTGTCATACAGACAATAGCTAACGGCATTCTACGACCTTTAAACAGTTTATCCGTTAACCAACCTGCTAATAAAGTGGATGGAATAGCAGCCCATTCGAAGAATAAAAATGCCACGCTCATTTGATCTTTAGAGAAGTTTTTTTCTGTCAGCAGGTAGATTGGTAGCCAGCTGATCACACCGAAACGCACCATATACACAAAGACGTCAACAAAAGAGATATACCATGCATTTTTGTTTTTCAGCACATAGGTACAGAAAATTTGGAAGGCGCTCATGTTCTCTGGTGATTGCTCTTTTTGTGCCGAAGTCAGGATCACTTTTTCTTCTGGCATCATTTGGTCAAGTGCAGGTAAACCTTCTTGTTTTGGGGAACCTTTGCCTAATACCAACACAACCCCTGCAAATAAAATCGCAATACAAGCGGGAACCATGTAGCTCGCACTTTGCCAGTGCTCAGTGCCTAATACGGCGAAAGCAGCACCGACGATTGGGGCAACAATACCACCACCCACGTTATGAGAAATATTCCAAAATGCACCGATACGACCACGTTCACGACGCGGGAACCAGTTTGCAATGGTGATAAATGATGGACCCACACCCATGCCTTGGAACATACCATTAAGCACGACAAAACCAACAAATAACCAGAATGCGTTACTAAATCCCATTCCGAAGTTGACGATGGCACACAGGATCAAACCAAATGCCATAAATGCTTTTGGGCTGGCTTTATCGGCAAGGCTACTCATCACGCCTTTGCTGATCCCGTAAGCAATGAGCATACAGCTAGTTAATAGACCAATTTGCGTGGTGCTTAAATCTAAGTTTTCTTTCAAATACGGGGTAGAGAGCGTGAAGTTGTTACGAACAATATAGTAAGCCAAATAACCTAAGAACACGCTGAGCAGTGCTTGAACACGATAGCGTTTATAGGCAGCAGGAACTTTTTCTGGTGCAATTTGTTTTTTTGCCGTGGCTGGCGTTAAAAATGACAGCATAGGTTCACCTGTGAAATAGAGTAAAAAGAAATTCCCTGATGTTTTTTGTCGCTTTATTTCTGACAGACTCATCATGTTCTTGTTGAAAAAATATCGCAATATGAAGGGTTTGGGTCAAAATTGACCCAATTTTGTATAGTGACGAGTCAAATTGACCCATTCATAAATTAACGGGAATGGATTTCAAAAAATGAACAACTAAGGGTTGATTTAATCGCATAACAATGAGAATAAAGCGGGTAAGTTTTGTCGTGTGCTCATAAATCCGAAAAGGGTAAAATTTGTCTCAAATGCACTTTTTGACAAACTCACATTATTGTTACTTTCTTTGATATGAATCACATCTACCCAGGGGATGACTACGCTTATGAGACTAATAACACCAATTCGTCCACTGATAATGCGGCTCTGTTTTTTTATTTTTTTGCTAAACAACGTGGGAATTAGCCATGCGAAAAATGATGAGTTAGTGATAGCGACAACATTCTCACCCGAAGCGACACAAGCGATAGTCACGAATTGGAATGCGCGAGAGGATGCGATGCCTATCCGCACGATTAACCGAACCAGTGCCTCATTAGAGCGCTTGTTAGATACCGATGCTTTGGAAAATGTCGATTTAATTCTGACCTCCTCACCGATGCTGATGCACCATTTGCAGCAGCATAATCGGTTAAGTGCATTGCCAGATATTCCTGAGTATTCCCAGCGCTTAATTCCTAAATCTTTAAAAGGTTCCGTTGCTGCGGTGGCATTTTCCGGATATGGCATTTTGACTAACCGAAAATGGATGGAGCAAAACAAATTACCTATTCCCAAGACATGGGATGACTTGACAAATAGCCAATATCAAGGCTCGTTATTGATAAGCAGTCCATCTCGCTCTGATACCTATCATTTAATGATTGAGTCGTTATTACAGCAGCGGGGATGGGACGATGGATGGCGCATTTTACTGGGAATGTCAGGGAATTTAGCCACTGTTTCATCACGCAGTTTTGGGGTAGCCGATAAAATCAAAGTGGGGCTAGGCGGGGCTGCACCGATTATTGATAACTACGCAAATGTATTATTAGCCGACCCTGAACTCGAGTTTCACTATCTGCCTGATTCAGCCACATCGCCGACGTTTATTGCGATCACTCGCCATAGTTTAGCGCCAGAAAAAGCGCGAAAACTGATTGATTTTTTACTCAGTGAACAAGGGCAAAAAGTGTTTGCAGACAGCAGCACAGGGAAATACCCAGTTACTCCTCTTGAGGATGATAACCCTCGAAAAGCGCAGCAAAGCCAGCTATTAGATTCACCTAAACCGCTGGATGTCCATTTGGTATTACAGCGCCAGCGATTAGTTCAACAACTGTTTGATGCGGCAATCACGTTTCGTTTAACGGAATCAAAAGATGCTTGGCGTGCGGTGTATATGGCGGAAGCTAAGCTAAAACACCCTTTACCAGAGGTTCGAGCGCTACTGACGGCGATGCCAGTCAGTGCGAAAGAAAGTGAAGATCCTGCTTACTATTCACGCTTTGAAGATAATCGCAAAGCGGAAGAGGAATATATGCGCTGGCAGCATTTCTTTCAGGAGCAGCAACGCCAAGCCATCAGTGTATTGGAAGCGATTAAATGAAAACATCGATAGTGAAATTGATGGGGCGCTTCAGTATTACGGCTATTTTACGTGGCGCCTTTATCGCGGGCGCTTTGATGACACTGATCGTCAGTTGCGTCAGCTTATATGCATGGCAAGAGCAAAATAAGCAGATCCGCTATGCTCTTGGAGATTATTTTCCCAAAATGCAGGCTTCATTTTTGATTGAAGGGCAGCTAAATACCTTAGTCAATGAATTGAACGAATTTTTAAAAGCGCCAAATACAGCGACAAGATTGCAACTACGCAACCAAATCACTGAACATTTAGCGCAAATAGCCGCATTTAATCAGCAATTGAATGGTCAAGATCAGCAGCAAATTTCTGTCATTTTGACACAAAGTCAGGATCTTTTGCAGAGATTGGATAAGGCACTATATGCCCTGTTTTTAGCACGAGAAAAAATTAATACATTATCTTCTCGGATCAACTGGTTACATGACGATTTTAGTACGGAGCTCAACTCGTTATCGCAAGATATTAGCCTACAACAAGGCTCTTTACTGGACAAAATTGAGCAAGATCCTCTTCAAGCCAAGGGGCTACAAAGTCGGCTACGTAACGTGCAAGGAGAGTTGCAGTTAATTTATACACTGGCGCGTTTGGAAGAGCAGATCACCAATATTTTGACGGGGCGCTTGAAGGATATTCAAGGGGATAATGCTTTTGATGACCCCATCGATGTTAACGGCTATGCCCGTTATTTAGGGTACTTAAAAACGAATTTAGCTGCCAATGAAGAGGCGTTGAATTTATATCCAAGTTCAGTGACGCTGCGTCAAACTATCGATGAGTTGCTAGATATCGGCCTTTCGGATAACCAAATGCTTGAAGTCCTGCAAAATTATCAAACAGCGAAAAGAGCCTTAAATGAAGCGACGGCCGAAAAAGAGCGAATTTTGGCTGATTTTCGCTCTCAGCTTGATTTGCAACTTGGGAGCAGCCACTTTCAGCTACAAACGCTAAACCAGCGTTTAGCGAACATTATGTCGTGGAGTGGCACAATTATTATTATTACCGCAGGGTTGGCATTACTGTTGGTATTGCTGTTCAACATGCTGTTTATTCGTCCTCGTTTGGTCAAACGTTTTACCGCATTAAACCAAGCAGTGGCTCGGATCAGTATTGGGGATTTGACGACCCATATTCCTGTCGAAGGTCGTGATGAGTTAGGGCGGATTGGCACACTGTTACAGCGCAGTATTGCTCAAATTAATCAACAAAAAACTCAGTTAGAGCAAGAGATTGCAGAACGTAAGGCAATAGAGGAGAACTTACGAACTACGCAAAACGAGCTGATCCAAACGGCAAAACTCGCCGTCGTGGGGCAGACGATGACCACCTTAGCCCACGAAATTAACCAACCGCTAAATGCGCTCTCTATGCACCTGTTTATGGCGAAAAAAGGGTTGCCAGAGCAAGACAATGACACCTCGTTGATGGCGATAAATAAGTCAGAGCAACTTGTGGCTCGAATGGATGGCATTGTGCGTTCACTGCGCCAATTCGCTCGTAAGCGTGATGATAATGAGCAATTACAACCGGTGAATTTACGGCAATCAATTCACAGCGCTTGGGATGTTCTGAAGCTTCAACATAAAACCCGCAAAGTGATATTAAGTTATCCGGATATATTGCCTAAGGTGCTGGGAGATGAAATTGGTATTCAGCAGGTGTTAGTTAACTTGCTCTCTAACGCGCTTGATGCCAGCCCCACAGAAGCAGAAATCACCGTTGATTACAGTGAAACCGCGGATAAGTTGCTGTTGACCTTGTGTGATAACGGGACGGGTTGGCCATTGCATTTAGCGGATACATTAATGAAACCCTTTACGACAAGCAAAGAGATTGGGCTGGGGGTTGGGTTATCCATTAGCCAATCGATTATGCAGCAAATTGGTGGCGAGTTGAGAATCGCTTCTACACTGCGTGGAAATGGGTGTGTAATTTTAGAATTTAAAAAGGTACTTGAAGATGCTTGATGACAACCATGACATATTGCTGATTGATGATGATAAAGATGTATTGGAAGCGTATTGTCTGCTACTCGAACAAGCAGGGTACCGAGTTTATGCGTGTGATAACCCATTGACAGCAAAAGAGTTAGTTCACCGTGATTGGTGCGGCATTATTCTTAGCGATGTGTGTATGCCGGAATGTTCGGGTATCGAGCTGATGACACTATTTCTCGCCAAAGACAAACATCTCCCCGTGGTATTGATCACCGGGCATGGGGATGTGCCAATGGCGGTGGAAGCAGTCAAAATGGGGGCATGGGATTTTCTACAAAAACCCATTAACCCAGAATATCTTTTAGAGCAAGTTGCCAAAGCGCTGGCGGCACGGAAACAGCGTGTATTGCAGCGCCGGTGGGGCAAAAACCAATTGATGCTCAATTTTGTAGGGAGCAGTGAGTGGTCTTTACAAGTTCGCGGGCAGCTTCAAGGGTTATCGGAAACCCTTGCCGCTGTGTTTTTACAAGGAGAGTTAGGTAGCGGTCGCACTTATTTAGCGCGCTATCTGCATCAAATTAGCACACCGCAGCATGCGCCATTGGTGATCAAAACATTATTAAATGAGCAAGAAGTGCCTGTTGAAACATGGGTCTCTGAGGCTCGCTCAGGCACATTGGTGATTAAGAATATTGAGTTACTCCCTGTAAACCAACAGCGTTATTTAGTTCAGCATTTACAGCAAGACCAACGGGAATTTCGCTTGGTTGGGATCTCGGATCAGCCGCTGCTCACGTTGACTAAACAGCAGCAGATTATTGCAGAACTTTATTATTATTTTTCATTAACTCAGGTGAATTGCTTACCGTTATCCCTGCGTAAAGCGGATATTCCGGTTTTATTCCAACACTATTTAGAGCTGGCTTGTACTCGATTGAATCAGGAATTGCCTGAACTGGATGAGCCTTTTATCAAAAAACTAAGTCGTCGTCATTGGCCTGGAAATGTAACGGAGTTAGCCAACGCAGCGGAGCTGTACGCGGTTGGCATTATGCCAATGGGGGAGACAGCGAATCCATTATTAACGTCGGTAGCGCCAACGGCATTAGATCAACAAATTGAAAATTATGAACGGCAGATTATTACGGAAGCACTGAATATTCATCAAGGGCGAATTAACGATGTGTCGGAATATCTGCAAATGCCACGGAAAAAACTCTATTTACGGATGAAAAAGTACGGATTAGACAAGCACCATTATCGGACTTAAATTATTGGAGATAAATAGAGAGAAAGTTGCAGGGATTGACCTGCAACTTAAAATTTCAGTGAATTACAGAAGGGGAATGGTCTCTTCGATGGCTTTCAACAGTAAGTTTCTATCGTGGCGATAAGGAATATCATCCGCCTCTAATACTCGCTGAGTCACTTTGCGTTCTTGGCGGATTGTCGTGATATCTGTGCGTGGCCCTACAATCACCGCATCGATTTTCTTGCGCCCAATATAACGCTCCATCATCACTAATTTTTCAGGAAGTGTGAGGCTGGCGGCGGAGGTGCTAATTTCCTTCCCTAAATTACCGATATACACCATCGGTGCTTGGCTCTCTTTTAGGGCGCAGGCGATATCATCAAGTAATAACAGGGGCATTAAGCTGGTAAAAAAACTTCCGGGGCCGATTAAAATCAAATCAGCTCGATGGATAGCATCAAGGGCTTCGCTGGTCGCTTTAACGGGAGGGTATAAACGCAATTCTTGCGGTAACTCCTGCAAAGCATCCACGTTAACTTCACCGTAGACCTCATTTCCCATATCATCAATAGCCATCAGGTCTACCGGTGATTCAGACATCGGGATTAATTGCGCATCCACTTTTAGCATATTGCGGATTAAATTGATGGCCTCAAGTGGGCGAACACTTAAATGGTCAAGGGATTTCAGCATTAGGTTACCGAGATTATGCCCTGATAATTCCCCTGTACCCGCAAATCGATATTCAAACATCTTAGAGGCAATGGATGGCTCAGTAATCAACTGATTCAAGCAATTACGCATATCACCCCAAGCAATTCCCCCTTCAGAGCGACGAATTCGCCCTGTAGAGCCACCATTATCCGTGGTGGTGACAATGCCAGTTAAACGGGAGCCTAAAGATGAGAGAGAAGACATCACTCGACCAAGCCCATGTCCGCCCCCAAGGGCGACGACGTGATTAAGATTTGTCAAACTACGGTTTGGCATAGTGTTCCTATTTAAACTATCCATCTAGCTAAATTATCAATCTAGAATCAGTGCTAAAACAAAATTGGCGCTAATCTATCATAAAACACCATCTGAAGTTTACTTGCTGTGATAAAAAACAACAAAAGAGAATATTCTCGATCGGTATCACAAATTTCTTGATTATGTGGCTAAGTGCAATTGACTAGAAGGGTATGAAAATAAAGGGGATAGAGAGGCGATTATCGACGCTTCCTGTAATCAGATTAAATGGAGCTGTTTATTGCGGGGCAACAGGAATTAATATTTTTTGAACTCGCGGAATTTAAGTACCTATTTTACCCTCTATGGCGCCATTTTAATTCGTTTCGATAATGATTCGATGGCGATGTAGTCGTTTCAATAATTCGAGACATCATATTTCTGGGTTCTTAGGGTTATCTATCAAAAAACGCGGGATAAAACTGATCTACAACAAACAATGTGCACAGAGTTAACCTCATTTTGACGAGATTTTGACAGATAGGCGTTTATCATCACATGGAAATAGCAAAAAATTATCCGTAATAATAAGGACTTCTGAGTATAGCGGTTGTTTTCTGTAAGTCGTTGTATATTAAGTTATATATCGTTTTTGGATTCGCTTTTTCATTTGCAATGGGCTAAAATCCTTACAGAAAATAAGTGAACCCAGTGATGATCGTCTTAACTCTCTAGGCTTAATCAACTCACGGGGTTCCAGATAAAACTCCTAGCCTTTGTGTCTAAGTTCTCCTGAATATGATGCTCTGGCCGTGACCTTGAGTCACCAGGGTGCAAGATAGAAATGTCTGCATCTCCCGTATTTGGAAAGGTGTGAATATGCAGCAACTTGTCGATCAATTTGACCGAAAATTTTACTATCTTCGTTTATCTATCACCGATGTTTGCAACTTCCGTTGCACATATTGCCTGCCTGATGGTTACAAACCGAGTGGCCGCCATGAATTTCTGACGCTGGATGAAATCCGTCGTGTGAGCCGCGCTTTTGCTGAATTAGGGACTGAAAAAGTCCGTATCACTGGCGGTGAGCCAACGATGCGTAAAGATTTCACCGATATCATCGCCGCTATCAAAGAAAATAATTCCATCAAAAAAATCGCCGTAACAACCAATGGTTACCGGATGGCTCGTGATGTGCAAGCATGGCGAGATGCTGGTTTGAATGCGGTAAACGTGAGTGTAGATAGCCTTGACCCTCGCCAATTTGCGGCGATCACTGGGCAAGATAAATTTTTCCAAGTCATGAAAGGGATTGATGCTGCATTTGATGCTGGCTTCGAAAAAGTTAAAGTCAACGCGGTCTTGATGAAAAACGTCAATGATATCGCCCTCAAATCTTTCCTCAATTGGATCAAACATCGTCCAATTCAACTGCGTTTTATTGAACTCATGGAAACAGGGGAAGGGAGCAGCTTATTCCAACGTTACCATGTGTCTGGTGAAACCGTTCGTGATCGCCTTATTGCAGAAGGCTGGTATATGCAGCCACGTTCTCGTAGCGACGGCCCTGCCCAAGTCTTTAGTCACCCTGATTACCAAGGGGAAATTGGGCTGATCATGCCGTATGAGAAGGACTTTTGCCAAAGCTGCAACCGTCTCAGGGTCTCTTCTTTAGGCAATCTGCATTTGTGTTTATTTGGTGAAAATGGCATTCCACTGCGTGATTTACTGGGCGATGAAAACCAGAATGAAGCCCTAAAAGCACGTATCCAGAGTGGCTTAATGTCTAAGCGAGAAACCCATTTCCTTCACCAAGGCGACAGCGGGATCACCCCGAATCTTTCCGTTATCGGCGGTTAATAACTTTTTGATTTTCAGGAGTAATTATGTCCCAACTGACCCACCTCAATGCGTCGGGCGAGGCGCACATGGTTGATGTATCAGCCAAAGCGGAAACCGTCCGTGAAGCACGCGCAGAAGCGTTTGTGACGATGAACCCAGAAACTTTAGCCATGATTGTGGATGGCAGTCACCATAAAGGGGATGTCTTTGCGACGGCACGTATCGCTGGGATCCAAGCGGCAAAAAATACGTGGCAGTTGATCCCGCTGTGCCATCCTTTGCTACTGACCAAAGTGGAAGTCACCCTGGAAGCTGAGCAAGCCCATAACCGTGTACGCATCGAAACTTGTTGCCGATTAACAGGGAAAACGGGTGTCGAAATGGAAGCGTTAACGGCGGCTTCTGTCGCAGCATTAACTATCTACGACATGTGCAAAGCGGTACAAAAAGATATGGTTATTGGGCCTGTGCGTTTATTAGAAAAAACGGGCGGAAAGTCCGGTCATTTTAAGGTGGAAGCATGATCACTGTCCTCTTTTTTGCTCAAGTTCGTGAGTTAGTTGGCACTGACCGCTTAGAGTTAGCAGCGGAGTACCCAACCGTAGAATCTTTGCGCCAAGCATTAACTCAAAAAGGTGATCGCTGGGCGCTGGCTTTGGAAGATGGCAAATTATTAGCTGCGGTTAATCAATCGTTTGTTTCTGCGGACCATCCCCTGAATGCGGGCGATGAAGTGGCTTTCTTCCCACCAGTTACAGGGGGATGACCATGGACAATACCCATATTGCGGTACAAACCGAGAATTTTAGTGTTGGCGAGCAGTATGCGTGGCTTGCTGAATGTGACAGTGATGGCGCCGTAGTGACATTCACAGGTAAAGTCCGTAATCATAATTTAGGGGACAGCGTAGCGGCATTGACTCTCGAACACTACCCTGGCATGACAGAAAAAGCTTTAGCGGACATTGTGATGCAATCTCGCGAGCGCTGGCCACTGCAACGCGTGAGTGTGATCCACCGGATAGGTACCTTACAACCTGGTGAAGAAATTGTATTCGTAGGCGTGACCAGCGCACATCGCAATGCAGCATTCCAAGCGGCTGAATTTATAATGGATTACCTGAAAACCAAAGCACCATTCTGGAAAAAAGAGTCTCTCCCTGATAATGAACGTTGGGTGGAAGCCAAAGAGAGTGATGAAGCTTCTGCAAACCGTTGGTAGTCTTAAACTGTTACGCGGAAAATGCGAATAAGCCGAATGGTAATGTCAAAATATTGTGATAAACTTTGGAACAAATTTGTCCGATCACAGTAAGGATTACTCTGTTGGTGGTTTTGCTGGGTCGATTTTTCTTAAAATGGAAGGGTAACCATCATGGGTCAATTTGATCAACGTAATGATTCTCTTGTCCAGAATGCCAGCACTGGCGTTCAGGCATTTATGTCGCAAGTCTACGGTTGGATGACCGTCGGGTTATTACTGACAGCTTTTGTTGCTTGGTACTCCTTAAGCAGCGGTCTGTTTTTCACTATCGCAACTAACAAAGTCCTGTTCTTTGGAATGATCATCGCTGAACTTGGTTTAGTGATGGGGCTGTCTTTCTTACTGCCTAAAATGAGCGGTGCGATTGCAACTGGGATGTTTATGCTCTACGCATTGCTGACTGGTTTAACTATCTCCGTTATTTTAGCAGTTTATACAGGTGAGTCTGTTGTTGGGACGTTCATCATTACCGCAGTCATGTTCGGCGCGTTAAGCTTCTACGGTTACACGACTAAGCGTAGCTTAACAGGGATGGGTAACTTCCTATTTATGGCGCTGATTGGTCTGGTTGTCGCTTCTCTGGTTAATATCTGGCTGCAAAGCTCGATGATGTACTGGGTGATCACTTACGGTGGTGTATTACTGTTTGCTGCATTAACTGCTTATGACACTCAAAAACTCAAAGAGATGGGTGAGCAAATCAACCAAGATGACAGAGAAAATATGCGTAAGTATTCCATTATGGGCGCGTTATCTCTGTACTTAGACTTCATCAACCTGTTCCTGATGTTACTGCGTATTTTCGGTGATCGCCGTTAATTGCTCATCAAGCTGATTGAAAATATGAAACCCCGCAATAAGTTAATTGTTGCGGGGTTTTTTATGGTTCTTATCTGGCAGTTAAGCGATTTTTTTGCGAAATAAGTAATAAGCTAGGGAGCTGGTTACCAGGAAGATAATCAGAAGAGGCCATAAGCTATGAAATACCACGGAAAAATCAGCATCTTTAAGGTAAATCTGCTTAGTGATATCCGTAAAGTGGCGGATGGGATTCACCCACGTAATATCCTGTAGCCAAACGGGCATATTCTCGACGGGGGAGATATAACCGGATAGCAACACTGCGGGCATCATAAACACAAACACGCCAATAAACGCTTGCTGCTGGGTTGAGCACAATGCGGAAATAAGCAAACCAAATCCCACGAGTGATAAACCATAAAAAATCATCGTGCCATAGAACAGTAATAGTGAACCGGCGAACGGTATTTTGTAGCAAAAAATCCCAATCACTAACACCAATGTGGCTTGTGCAGTGGCGACGACTAAGGCAGGAATCGCTTTGCCAATAAAGATTTGCCATGTAGTTAGTGGCGAAACTAACAGTTGGTCGAGGGTTCCTTGCTCGCGCTCTCGAGCAATCGATAATGAGGTGACAATCAACACCCCAATTGTCGTAATCAAGGCGACTAATGACGGCACAATAAACCATTTATAGTCTAAATTTGGGTTGTACCAGTTGCGGACAATCAACTCACTGTTATTGGGCTGCACTTGGGTTTGTGTGAGCTCCTGCTGATATTGCATGACTATCTGTTCAATGTAATTAGCCGCTATTTGGGAGCTATTTGAGTTTCGTCCATCCAATAGCAACATCATATTCGCGGTATGATGGCTGGCGATATCGGCGCTGAAGTTTTGACTAAAACGGACGACTAACAGGGCTTTACGGTTATCTAGCGTTTCTCGAATCTCAGGTTCACTTTTCAGTAATAGCACATGGGAAAATGCGCTGGCTTTTGCTAAGCGTTGAGTGAGCTCAATCGAATGCTCGCCATTATCTTGATCAAAAATGGCAATGGTGGTGTTAGTGACTTCTAAGGTCGCCGCCAGTGGGAAGAGGATCATTTGGAAAATGACGGGCATGATCAAAATAATTCGCGTCTGTTTTTCCTGCAATAGTGATTGTAACTCTTTCATAATTAAGGTGTAAAGACGATAAAACATATTTCACCTCAATCCAAACGGCGACGCGTTTTCAGCGCCGTTAAGCCAATGAATAATATCGCTGAAGCAATCAGCAATAAGAAATCGGTGAGTAATACCAGATAGATATCTCCCGCCAAAAATAAGGTTTGCAAGCTGCTGACAAAGTAGCGAGCGGGAATGAAGTAAGTCACTACTTGAATAAATACTGGCATGCTATCAATTTCAAAAATAAACCCTGAAAGCATAATGGCAGGCAAAAAGGCTGCGTTCAGTGCCACCATCGCCGCATTGAACTGGTTGCGGGTAATGGTTGAAATTAGTAATCCCATTCCTAATGCGGTGGCTAAATAGAGGCTGGTTATGACAAATAAAATCAATAAAGAGCCACGATAAGGAATATCGAGCACGCAGGTCGTCACCAACATACACAGCACCATGACGAACGACCCAAGAATTTGATAGGGCAATAATTTGGAAAGCAGTAGTTCAGTGCGAGTGATTTGGGTGGAAAGCAGTGCTTCCATGGTGCCTCGTTCCCATTCTCGGGCTATCACCAGTGAAGTTAAAATGGCACCCACGACGGTCATAATGATACTAATGGCACCAGGAATAATAAAATGTTGGCTGAGTGCCGCTTCGTTAAACCAATAGCGCATATTGAGTTCGATAAGCGGGTCGGTCGGATAACCTTGGTTTTCACCTTGTTGGATAAGCCATGTATGCCAAACTCCTTTCGTGTAGGCTTGCACAAAATTGGCGGTATTGGGTTCACTTCCATCGGTGATCACTTGGATTGCCGCATGTCCATCCGGGCGAGAAAGTTGCTCTGCAAAATTGACGGGGAGCACCACAATGCCGCGAATTTCTCCCGCTTGCATTTTATTAATCAATAAATTGCGATTATCGCTAATGGTGGCATCAATAAAGGGGGAGCCAGTAAACGTATCGACCAACTCACGAGCGGGTTGGCTTTGTTGATCCATTAGGATACCGACCCGCAGTTTACTGGAGTCGAGATTGATCCCATAACCGAAAATAAACAGCAGCATCAGTGGGATGACAATAGCAATTAAAGCGCTGCTGGGATCGCGCACTATCTGCTTGCTTTCTTTCCAACAGAGGGCTTTAAGCCTGCGCCATGAAAAACCTGAGGCGGTTGTCTTCATTGTGCCTCCTGCTGTTTATCGTAGTTGAAAATCAATTCAATAAAGGCATCTTCCATCGATGGATTTGGATTTTTTGTGCTGGCGACCTGTTTTTTTAATTCATCAGGCGTACCTGCGGCAATGATTTTTCCGTGGTAAACCAAACCGATACGATCGCAATATTCAGCTTCATCCATAAAATGGGTGGTGACCATGACGGTGACTCCCTTGTCTACCATGCCATTAATATGTAACCAGAACTCTCGCCGAGTTAGCGGGTCAACCCCCGAAGTGGGTTCATCCAAAAACAGGATATCCGGTTCATGCATCAACGAGCAGGCGAGGGCAAGGCGCTGCTTATAACCCAGCGGGAGTGAATCAGTAATTTGGCTGATAATAGGCGTAAAATTAAAGGCGTTAATCATCTCCTGCATTTTGGTGGCTTGCTGTTTATGATGCAAACCGTATACACCGGAGAAAAATTTTAAGTTTTGCCCAACCTTGAGGTTGCCATAGAGGGAGAATTTTTGCGCCATATACCCAAGGTGCTGACGGGCTTTGTTTGAACTGGTTTTTAAATCCATACCAAGTACTAGTGCCTGCCCATCAGTGGGTTTCATTAATCCACACATCATTTTAAAAGTGGTGGATTTGCCTGCACCGTTAGGCCCTAATAATCCAAAAATTTCACCACGTTTTACCTGAAAGTTGACGGTATCCGTTGCGGCAAAATCCCCGAATTTTTTGGTTAGGTTGCGGGCTTCAATGACGGTTTCATTGGGAGCGGGTGGAATTTGTGGCACGATAGCGGCGAGTTCAGAACGATGGGATGGTCCGCCACCTAAAAGGTCGATAAACGCATCTTCAAAGCGTGGCTGGGCTTCAATCAGCGTTTGATCTCCCATATTTAAGGCATTGAGTAAATTCTCTTGGGATGCGTGAGGCTTTAAAATTAAGCGAATATAGCGACCTTGGATCACGCCGTCGGTAGTTTCGGGTAACACTAAGGCATTTTGTAGAATGGTGCGTTTTTGTGTTGGGGGAACATCGAGTAAAAATGAGCGTCCCGCCATCTTTTGGGTGAGCAGCTCGGGTTTTCCGCTATACAGAAGTTTGCCTTCATTGAGTAGTAGTACCTCTTTGCATTGCTCTGCTTCATCCAAATACGATGTGCTCCAGAGGATCAGCATGCCATCGTCAGCAAGGGTATGTACCATTTGCCACAGTTCTCGTCTGGCAATAGGATCCACGCCGACACCCGGCTCATCCAGCAGTAAAACTTTCGGTTTGCCTAATAGGGTGCAAGCGAGTCCCAATTTCTGTTTCATTCCCCCAGAAAGCTTACCGGCAAGGCGAGAGGTAAATGGGGCTAGACTAGTAAATGCGAGTAATTGTTTATAGGTTTGTTGGCGCTCGTCACCAATAACGCCGCGCAGATCGGCATATAAATCAAGATTTTCTTGAACCGTTAAATCTTCATATAAACCGAATTTTTGCGGCATGTAACCGAGGTTTGCCCGCACTTCGATACTGTCTTTAATAGGGTCTAATCCCATTAAGCGGATTTGCCCTGAATCGGGTTTGAGTAGCCCAGCCAGCATGCGCATTAGCGTCGTTTTCCCTGCACCATCAGGACCGACTAGCCCCGTCACGGAGCCGCCGTGAATTTCGGTAGTTAGGCTTTCAACCGCAGGGTTATTTAGCCCAACAAAACGTTTTTCGACGCTGTTTAACGAAATAATATTGCTCGATGAGTGAATATCTTGCTGAGCCATAGTGCGCCCTATTGCTGAGGTGCCGCAAATTGAACGGTGACGGGCATTCCTTGACGCAGTTTATCATTAGGATCATCGACAATAATGCGTAATCGATAGACTAAATCGGTGCGTAAATCCGGTGTTTGTACACTTTTTGGGGTAAATTCGGCTGTAGGGGAGACAAAGCCAATCGTGCCATGATAAGGGGTATTGGGCTGGCTATCCGTAAAGAGCAAGACTTTGCTGCCAGGAACGGCATCACCTAAGTGCGCCTCACTCACATAGGCACGTACCCAAACAGGGTGAGTTAATGTCACGCTAAAAACAGTATTACCCGCACCAATAATGGTTCCGGGTTCGATGGCGCGAGTCAGGATTGTACCATCAGATGGGGCGATAAGCTGGGTGTCTGAGAGATCAAGCTCCGCTTGAGCAACGGCGGCTTCTGCTTGTAACCATTCCCCTCGGGCAGCGGCTATCTCTTCTTGGCGAAATCCACTCTGATATTGGTTGAGTTTATCTTGAGAAGCTTTCAATGCGGCAAGTGTTTGATTTCGGTTATTTTTGGCATTATCTAAATCGTTAGCAGAAATCAGTTTTTGAGCAGCTAAACCTTGCTGACGTTTGTAAAAATTATCCGCATATTGCCAAGCGGCTTGACGCTGAGCGACTTCAGATTCGACTTGAGCAATTTCTTGTGTTCGGTAGCCTTTCTCTTTGAGAGCTAGTTGGGCTTTAGCGCTATCTCGCAGCCCTTTGGCTTTATTTAAAGCGTTGATGTAAGGCGCATCATCCAATTTGCCGAGTAATTGTCCAGCAGTGACTTTCGCCCCTTCATCAACATCTAAAGAGGCGAGTTTACCATTGACTCGAAAACTAAGGTTAACTGTGCGCACATCCACATTCCCGTATAAGGCGAATGTTTTATCCTTAAGTGACTGATAATAGTAGCCCCCAGCAATAGCGGCAATCAGCATGATAATTAGTAAAATGACCAGTGCACGGCGTTTTGTGTTCATAGCTAACCTTAGTGACGGATAGAAACATTACTCAGGATTATGATTTAATTTTATCCATATATCATATCACTTTTCTGCTAGTTGGCGATGACGTAACCCCAATAATAAAATGTCGATATGCTCAATAAGAACCTGATTAATAATTTTAAATTCGTTTTCGTTGATGTGTTTCCAACCGGTTTGTCTGAGTAAGGTTTCTCGCGCAATGCGAAAAGAGAGGGTTTCACCCAAAATGGCGTGTGTGTGGATCAAGGTCGCTAGATTATTAGGATCGGCGCCAATATAAATAGAAATTAAGCGATTGAGCCGTGAGTGAATAGGTCCCAATGCTTGTTCGTGGATCAATCCATACGCTTCGGTTGGATTCAGCTGTTCACGAGCTAGAATGCGTGAGAAGCTTAAGTTTTCTTTTTTAAGTTGGAAAAAATTGTATGAAATAATGGTTTTTTTCAGTAATTCGAGCGCTTCTTCAGGAATTTGTGACTCTGCGGGTTGACTAATAAAGTTATCTATTTGAGTGATACTTTCAGCGAAACTCTCTTTGATATTGTTGGCAATTTGCTGAGCAACCGCGAGATATAACCCTTCTTTAGATCCGAAATAATAGGAAATAGCTGCGATGTTTTGCCCGGATGCTTGGGCAATTTGGCGGGTGGTAGCCCCGTCGATACCTTGTTCTCCATAAACATCGGCAGCGGCGAGAAGAAGTTGGAGTTTAGCGCTCTCTCCGCGTAATGTTGGCGACGAATTTGTGTTCATAAACATTCCTTTTGATTCAGAATTAAATAATTTTTAGCATGCTCTTAGTTGGCATTTATTCATTGTGCAGGATGAAAACGGATGTATCTTTAGTTTTGTGTACGTATATATACTATATAAAGCAAATTTTGTATTAGTTTATTCATCAATCTAAATTAATATATTTATCACGGTCAAATGATGGTAGAATTTTTGCGTGTCGCATGGCAGTTTGCGCTTTTCTTCTATTGAATATCGAATCTTCCCCCCTAGAGCTGCCCAGTAAATTGAAGCGGTGGAGCCCGGAGTAATTAATTTGACTAGTTTTTCTGACCTCGCGTTAAACGAGGAAATCTTGCGTGCCATTAATGAATTAGGCTATGAAAGCCCTACGCCTATTCAACAACAAGCTATTCCTGCTGTTTTAGCGGGCAAAGACCTATTAGCCAGTGCTCAAACAGGTACGGGTAAAACTGCCGGTTTTACGTTACCTATTTTGCAAAAGCTGGTGGACAATCCACGCGGTAATAACCGTCGTCCTATTCGCGCATTGATTTTAACCCCGACCCGTGAACTTGCGGCTCAAGTGGCTGAAAATGTAAAAGAATATAGCCGTCATTTGAGAATTCGTTCATTTGTTGTGTTCGGTGGAGTCAGTATTAACCCGCAAATGATGAAACTGCGTGGTGGTGTGGATGTGTTGATCGCAACACCGGGCCGTTTATTGGACTTGGAACATCAAAACGCAGTGGATTTATCGCAGGTTGAAGTTTTCGTCTTGGATGAAGCTGACCGTATGTTAGATATGGGCTTTATTCACGATATTCGCCGTGTGATCACGAAATTACCTAAAAAGCGCCAAAATCTCCTGTTCTCCGCGACGTTCTCTGATGAGATCAAACAGTTGGCGAGCAAGTTATTGAACAATCCAGTTTCCATTGAAGTGGCTCCGCGCAACTCAGCTTCTGAGCAAGTAACGCAGTATGTTCATTTAGTGGATAAAAAACGTAAAGCTGAGTTACTCTCGTTTATGATTGGGCGTGAAAACTGGCAGCAAGTTCTGGTATTTACGCGTACCAAACATGGCGCTAACCGCTTAGCTGAGCATTTAAACAAAGATGGTGTCAAAGCGGCGGCGATTCATGGTAATAAGAGCCAAGGCGCTCGTACCCGTGCTTTATCTGATTTTAAATCCGGGGATATCCGTGTCTTAGTGGCGACAGATATTGCGGCTCGCGGCTTAGATATTGAACAGCTCCCTTATGTCGTTAACTTTGAGCTACCGAATGTGGCGGAAGATTACGTTCACCGTATTGGTCGTACTGGACGTGCGGAAGCCACAGGTATGGCTGTATCTTTAGTGTGTATCGATGAAGCTAAACTGCTTAAAGACATCGAAAAATTATTGAAAAAATCCATCCCTCAGATGGAGATTGAAGGCTACGAGCCGGACCCATCAATCAAAGCTGAGCCGATCCAAAAGCCTTCTCAGCGTAATGATCGTCGTGGTTCTGATAGTCGCCGCGGGTCTGATAACCGTCGTGGTTCGGACAACCGCCGTAGCTCTGAGGATAGCCGCGGTGAACGCAGCAATCATTCAGGCAATAATAGCAATAAAGGTCCAAGCCGTCCTCGTCGTCAAAATGCGAATTCCGAGAAAGGTCAGTCTGAATCCACTTCAGGTTCACCGTGGAAAAATGCACAAAAACGCGTTAGACAAGGGCGTAGTGATAGCTAATGCGTGTGCTACTCGCCCCGATGGAAGGGGTACTCGATTCTCTGGTTCGCCGATTATTGAGTGAGGTGAACGACTACGACTTGTGCATTACTGAGTTTGTGCGAGTTGTCGATACTTTGTTGCCGGCAAAAACGTTTTATCGGTTATGCCCGGAATTGCAACAAGGTAGCCGAACGCCATCGGGGACGTTAGTGCGGGTGCAGCTATTAGGGCAGCATCCTGAGTGGTTGGCTGAAAATGCCAACCGCGCAATTGAATTAGGCTCTTGGGGCGTCGATCTCAATTGTGGTTGTCCATCAAAAACGGTGAATGGCAGCGGTGGCGGTGCGACGTTATTGAAGCAGCCAGAGCTTATCTATCACGCCGCTAAAGCTATGCGGGCGGCGGTACCGAAAGATTTACCCGTTTCCGTGAAAGTCCGTTTGGGTTGGGATAGCAGCCAGTTTGCTCATGAAATTGCGGATGCTGTACAGCAAGCCGGAGCGACCGAACTGACGGTTCACGGGCGTACAAAGGAAGATGGCTATAAAGCGGAATGTATTAACTGGCAGGCGATTGGTGAGCTTCGTCAGAAACTGTCGATTCCGGTGATTGCCAATGGCGAAATCTGGGATTATGAAAGTGCTAAACGCTGTATGGAAATCACTGGGTGCGATTCGATTATGATTGGCCGAGGTGCTTTAAATACGCCGAATTTGAGCCGTGTGATCAAACACAATGTCGCGAAGATGCCTTGGGAACAGGTCGGGAAAATACTCTTAAAGTATACGGAACTAGAAAAACTGGGAGATACAGGGCATTACCACGCAGCTCGTATCAAACAATGGCTGAGTTATTTACGTAAAGAGTACCAGCAAGCGGATGAACTGTTTTCTCAAGTGAGAGCATTGAAAACGGCGGAGCAAATAGCGGATGTTATTGCACTACATGTGGAGCTGCTTTCTGTCGCATCATCTTAACATGATGAAATTTGCCAAAATTTGAGATTAGGTCTTTAATTACTATGTATGGTGGTGACTAGTATGGTGGTGATTAATTCAAAATATTGTCATTACCGTATGTCATGATTAAAGAGTCTATATCGTGTAACAAAGTTATCGTGCTAGGAAATTTAGAGCAACAGAGATATTGGAGGCCTCAAATGGGCGTTATTGCTTGGATTATCTTTGGTTTAATCGCAGGTGTTTTAGCTAAATGGTTAATGCCTGGAACCTATCAAATGGGTTTTATCATGACGACAGTATTGGGGATCGTCGGGGCGGTTGTCGGGGGATACATCAGCACATTCTTTGGTAAAGGCAAGGTGGATGGCTTTAACTTCGGTAGTTTTGTTGTTGCCGTGATCGGCGCCATTGTCGTGCTATTCCTTGCGGGAATGTTTATTAAGTAGCATTTCTAGGGGCATCATTATCAAGGGTAGTTTTTTTTCTACTGCACAATTTACTATTTATTAAAGCCACTTATTATGACGTTCGCTAAATAATGAGTGGCTTTAATTTTTTAATTTTCATATGATTCCATGAATTTATGTATTGAAGATTTATCAAATGCAGTAATTTCAAATAACTGAGTCAATAATCTATCATCATGAACTGTATTCCAAGTGATACAGTTATTTTCAATTAATGTAAGAGAAAATTTCACTACAGAATTATGTGTCTCAGTGTAATGATTAAATTCAATAGCACGATATGAGTATAAGTAAAAAGCCATGTTATCTAAGTTTGTTGTATTATAACATCCTAGAATACAAAAATTTGGAGACTGGTTAATGGCTGGATGGATATCTTTTGTTTGCTCCCATTCTATTTCGCTGCGAACTTAATGAACGACAACGCAAAAATGGGGCTTCTATTTTTAGATTAAAAAATTATTT